>NZ_JBZXYT010000009.1:0-132003 GCF_059391765.1 Brachybacterium sp. SYSU DS0246
TCGAGGAAACGCCCGGTTCCATTCCGAACCCGGAAGCTAAGCTCGATTGCGCCGATGGTACTGCACTCGCGAGGGTGTGGGAGAGTAGGTCGCCGCCGGACATCTTCACTGGGAGTGGGAGTGAGCTTGAGACCCCTTGAAAAAGGGTGTTTCGCTCCTCCCACTCCCTTTTTTCGCGCCCGAAAACAACCGGCCCCAGCGCAGATCGGCGTGGCGTGGACGGAGCGGGCAGACCCGGGGGCCCCGGCAAGGGGTGCGGGCGCGTGGGCTGCGCCCCCGCAGCGGTTCCGGGCGGCGACGGCATCGGCGGCGGCCGATCCTCATCGCGCCGGCACGCGTCCGTCCGTCGGACGCCGCCGCTGACTGCACGGCGGGCGACCCTAGCCCGGGCAGCGTTCCCACGTTCTGCAGTCGCTGTGGCGGCCCCATGTCCCTGACGTCGTCCCCGTTCCGGGAGCCGTCCGCTCGCTTGCGGCGCTGCACGAAACCGCCCCTGTGACCGTCTGCACCTCGAGCCACTGCGTACGATCGAAGGGCCGGTGGAGCTCGTGAGAGCAGTCACGGATGGTGGGCTTACTGCCCGGTCTCCTGGACGGGGTCGCATACGCTGGGTGTTCGATAAGGGCATAGGGCGAGCTAGAAGAGACGGACGATCTACGTGGCTGAGGACAGCAAGAGCGAGGACGACCGCGGGTACGGCAGCAGCCGGGACAGCCAGCGGCGCAGCTACCGCTCGCCCGGCGCCCGGAAACGTCCGCAGGGCGGCTCCGGGGACTGGAACTCGCGCTCTCAGGGGGCGAGCCGGGGAGGCACCACTCGCAGCTCCCAGAGCGACGGCGCACGGTCCACCGCCCCGAAGCGTGAGGGCCGGCCCCGTGGCGCGGACGAACCGGGTCGCAGGGGCCCCGCCGGCGACCGCAGCCAGGATCGCCGAGACCCGGCACGCCGGGACCAGAACCGCAGCTCCGACGCTCGCCGCGGCTCCGATCGTCGTGATGGCGGTCGCGGCTCCGACCAGCGTCGTGGAAGCGATCGCGGCTCCGGGAGCGTCCGCCCCTACGGTGCGCAGCGCCGCGATGGCCGTGATGGTCCTGGCCGTCCGGCCGGCTCGCGGTACAGCCCCGGATCCGCCGACCAGCGGGACGGCCGCAGCTCATCCGCAGGGAACCGGCACCCGCGCTCCGGCGAGGGCGCTCGTCGCCCGTCGTCCCGGCAGGGCGACCGCCCGCGGGATGACCGCCGCACTTCGCGCCCGGGGCAGGAAGCACGCGCGGATCGCCCGTTCGAACCTCGCATCCCCCCGGGCATCACCGGCCGGGAGCTGGACAAGGAGATCCGCGACGAGCTCCGGGGGCTCAGCCGCGAGACCGCCGAGCGCGTCTCCCAGCACATGGTCGCCGCCTACCTGCTCGAGGACAGCGATCCGGAGGCCTCCCAGGCCCACGCCCGCTTCGCAGCCCGCATCGGAGGCCGCATCGGCGGGGTCCGCGAGATGTACGGCATCCTCGCCTACCGCTACGGCGACTACCGTACGGCCGTGCGTGAACTGCGCACATCGCTGCGGATCACCGGCCGCACCGACATCCTTCCGATGATCGCCGACGCCGAGCGTGGAATGGGCCGGCCCGAGCGTGCCTTCGATATCGCGGCGTCGGACGATGCCTCCGAACTCGGAGTTCACGCAGCCATCGAGCTGATGATCGTCGTGGCCGGCGCGTACTCGGACATCGGGGACACCGAGACCGCGCTGCGCACGCTCGAGATCCCCGCGCTGCGCCACAAGGTCGACGGCCGCTGGCAGGTGCGCCTCTGGGTCGCCTACGCCGATCTGCTCGACCGTGCGAACCGTCACGAGGAGGCGAAGCGCTGGCTGACGTTGGCAGCCGACGCCGACACCGAGCACCTCACCGACGCCGCCGAGCGTCTTGGCCGTGCGGTACCCACCCCGGACGCCGATCCCCTGTGGGAGGACGACGAGGAGGTGGCGGTGCTCGACGCCTATGATCCCGACGCCGACGACGGCTCTGATGCCGGCGACGACCGCGCAGAAGCCTCTGACGCCGACGAGAGCGGCATCGACGACTCCGGCGCAGGCGGGAGCGGCACCGACGACTTCGATGCGGATCAGAGCGTCACCGACGACTCCGACGCGGACGCGGACGGGGCACAGGCTGGACCCGTCGAGGCCGTCGAGGCCGTCGAGGCCGTCGAGGCCGACGAGCTCGACGGCGACCGCGCGGAGACCGACGGGCTCGACGGCGAGAGAGCGGAGCCCGATGAGCTCGACCGCCCGGAGTCCGACAGTGGCTCGGGCCGCGTGCTGAGTGCGACTCCGAACAGCGGCCCGGAGGCGCGCGCGTGACCCGCATGCCGGACCCGTCGCTGCTGGACCTCTACGACGTGCTGATGTTCGACCTCGATGGCACGTTGATGCACGGCGCGAGACAGATTCCGCACGCCGCCGCAGCTGTGGAACGGGCACGGGAGGGCGGACGCACGCTCGTCTTCGCCACCAACAATGCCTCACGGACGCCGCAGCAGGCCGCCGAGCACCTGGCCGAGGTCGGGATCCCGGCGCGGCCGGAGGAGTTCGTGACCTCCCCGCAGGTGGCATCCCGCCTGCTCGCGGACCGTCTCGACCCCGGCGCGAAGGTCCTCGTCGTCGGGGGAGCCAGCCTCGCCGAGCAGATCCGCGAGGTCGGCCTGGACCCGGTCGAGAAGGACACGGACGATGTCGCCGCAGTGGTGCAGGGGTGGTCACCGGACCTGAGCTGGCCGCTGCTGGCCGAGGGCGCCTACGCGATTCGCCGCGGCGCCTCCTGGATGGCGACCAACGTCGACGCGACCCTGCCCACCGAACGCGGTCTGGCGCCCGGCAACGGTGCCATGGTCGCGGCCCTGCGCCATGCCACCGGCGCCGACCCTGATGTGGCGGGCAAGCCCGAACCGGGCATGTTCACCGTCGCCGCCCAGGACCACGAGGCACGTCGGCCGCTGATCGTGGGGGACCGCCTGGACACCGACATCGAGGGCGCCGTGCGCGCCGGCATGGATTCGCTGCTGGTGCTGACGGGCGTCGACGGCATCGAATCGGCTCTGCGGGCCGACCCCGTACGGCGACCCACCTTCATCCTCCCCGACCTCTCCGAGCTCCACGCTCCCTTCCCGCTGCCCGTCGTGGATGGTGATCGGGCCCGCTGCGGCGCCGTCAGCGCGGCCTGGGGCGAGGACGGGGACATCATCCTGCGCGGCGACGCCGAGGACCCGCGAGTGCTGCGGGCCGTCCTGGCCCTGCTCGGCGCGCATCGTGCGGACGCGGCCTGGACCGGGCGCCTCCTGGACCGGCACGGCATCGAGCAGCGCCCCGGCGACCGGTGAGCGGGCAGCGGCTCGACGTCGCCCTCCTCGCAGCCGGTCTCGCCCGGTCCCGCAGCCACGCCCGCCGCATCATCGAGGAGGGCCGTGCCCGCGTCGACGGCCGGGCGGCCACCAAGGCATCCGCCGCCGTCGCCACCGGCGCGGCGCTGGAGGTCGTCGATGTGCCCGACGGCACGGAGTACGCCTCCCGAGCCGCCCACAAGCTGGCCGGCGCGCTGGACGGTCTGGGCCTCGATCCCACGGGTGCGCGCTGCCTCGACGCCGGCGCGTCCACGGGAGGCTTCACCGACGTCCTCCTGCGCCGTGGTGCCGCCGAGGTGATCGCGGTCGACATCGGCCACGATCAGCTCGCGGACCACGTGCGCGAGGACCCGCGGGTCATCGTGCGCGATCGCACCAGCGTGCGGGAGCTCACCCCGGCGCTGATCGGGACCGCCGTCGACCTGCTGGTCGCCGATCTCTCCTTCATCTCCCTGCGCACCGTGATCAGCCCGCTGGGCGGGGTCGTCCGCCGCGGCGGAGATCTGCTGGTCATGGTCAAGCCCCAGTTCGAGGTGGGCCGAGAGGCTCTTCCCCGCACCGGCGTGGTCAGCGACCCGGCCGCCCGGGCCGGTGCCGTCCGCGGCGTCGCGGAGGCGGCCGCGGCGGCCGGTCTGGCGCTGCTGGCCGTCGGCCCCAGCGGCCTGCCCGGGCAGGACGGCAACCGCGAGTACTTCCTGCATCTGCAGCCGAGCGGCGTGACCTGCGCCCTCGACGCGGATGCCTATGACATGATCGAGACCGCCGTGCGCGGGAATCAGCCGCGCCATCGCGGCACCCAGCACCCCACCCAGGAGGATTGACCCAGGATGCGACGGTTCCTCCTCTACGTCCACACCGGTCGCCGCGCCGCTCTCGGCGCCATGCTCACCGTGCTCCAGGAGCTCACCGCCCGCGGCGTGCGCGGCATCGTGATCGACGACCAGGTCGAGGAGATCAAGGCGCTGCCGGCCGACGTCGCCCCGGAGGGACTGCTGGACGTCCTCACCGGAGGCGAGGTCGACGTGCTCGATGCCCTCTCGGCCGCCGACCTCGTCGAGCTCGGGATCGTCCTCGGCGGGGACGGGACCATCCTGCGGGCGCTCGAAGTGGTCCGCGACGCCGATGTCCCCGTCCACGGGGTCAACCTCGGCCACGTCGGGTTCCTCGCCGAGAGCGAGGCGGAGGCCCTCGCGACCACCGTCTCCCGCCTCCTGGACGGCGACTACGAGATCGAGAAGCGCTCCACGCTGGATATCACCGTGCTGGACGCCGAGGACCACCCCCTGGCCCAGCACTGGGCCCTGAACGAGGCCTCGCTGGAGAAGGCCGACCGCCAGAAGATGATCTCGGTGGCGGTCGAGATCGACGGCCGCCCCGTGTCCTCCTTCGGCTGCGACGGCGTGCTGCTGTCGACCTCGACCGGTTCGACCGCGTACGCCTTCAGCGCCGGCGGACCGGTGATCTGGCCCGAGGTCGACGCGATGCTGCTGATCCCGCTGGCCGCGCATGCGCTGTTCTCCCGGCCCCTGGTGCTGGGCCGTTCCTCCGAAGCGGCGATCGAGATGACGCTGGACAACCGCGAGGATGCGGTGCTGACCCTGGATGGCCGTCGCACCGTGGACGTCACCGTCGGCGCCCGCGTCGAAGCGCGGCTGTCGGCCCAGTGGGTGCGCCTGGTGCGTCTGAGCGCCACCCCGTTCGCCGACCGGCTCGTCGAGAAGTTCCAGCTGCCGGTGGTCGGCTGGCGCGGGCGCGGCCCTCGCACGCGCTGAGGGGGCTGAGGCCGACCATGCTCTCCACCCTGCGGATCCGCCACATCGGCGTGATCGACGACGCCACCCTCGAATTCGGGCCCGGCTTCACCGCGCTCACGGGCGAGACGGGTGCGGGCAAGACCATGATCGTGACGGGGCTGACGATGCTCCTGGGCGGGCGACTGGAACGCGGCCGCCTGCGCGAAGCCAGCACGGTCGACGGGACCCTGGCCCTGGCCGGGCACGACGAGCTGGAGGCCGCTCTGGACGACCTCGGGGCCGAGGAGGAGGACGGCGAGGTGCTGGTGGTGCGCCGCGTCACCCGCGACGGCCGCTCCCGCGCCCAGATCGGCGGGGCCCCGGTCCCCATCGGAACCCTCGCCCGGCTCGTCGGCACCGCCGTCACCGTCCACGGCCAGTCCGACCAGCAGCGCCTCCGTGACCCCGACGCCCAGCGCGAGGCGCTGGACCGCTTCGCGCGGGAGGAGATCGAGCCGCTGCTCGAGCGCCACCGCGAGCTCTGGCGGGAGCGTTCGGCACTGACAGAGCGGCTCGCCGAGCTCGACGACCTGCTCAGCGAGCGCGATCGACGCGCCACGGTGCTGCGCGAGACCCTGGAGCGCCTCGAACAGGCCGATCCGCAGCCCGGCGAGGATGCCGCCCTGCGCTCCGAGCTCGAGCGCCTCGGCAACGCCGGCGAACTGCGTGCCGCCGCGAACCAGGCCGCGCTCGCCCTGGTCGCCGACGACGACGCGCCCGCCGCCGGGCCGCTGCTCGACGTCGCCGCCGAGGCACTGGGACGGGCCTCCCGCACCGACGACTCGCTCGCGCCCCTGGTCGAGCGGCTCGAGGCCTCCCGCATCGAGCTGTCCGACATCGCCGCCGAGCTCACTCGCTACGCCGAGGACATCGACGCCTCCCCGGGGCGGCTCGAGGAGGCGAACGAGCGGCTGCACGAACTGACCGTCCTGATCCGCGACCTCGCGCCGGTGCTCTCGGCCCCCGACGTTCCGGTCGAGGATGTGACCTCACTGCTGGAGGCCTCCCGCGGCGCGGCGGTCGATCTGGACCGCTACGACGGCGCGGATCAGGAGCGGGCCGCGGCCGCGGAGCAGCTGGAGAGCACCCAGGCGGAGCTCGACGAGGCGGCCGCCGCCCTCACCGCAGCCCGCGTCGCGGCGGCCCGTGAACTGTCCGACGCGGTCCAGGAGGAGCTGCGCCACCTCGAGATGCCCGATGCGGCCATCCGCGTCGATGTCGGCGAGCAGTCGCACCGGATCCACGGCCGCGACGCCGTGGCGATCCTGCTGGCGCCCCACCCGGGGGCCGACCATCTTCCCGTCGCCAGGGCAGCCTCCGGCGGCGAACTCTCCCGCGTGATGCTCGCCCTCGAGGTGGCGCTGTCCGCCTCCCGCAGCGATCGCACCGCCGCCCCGGTCTTCGTCTTCGACGAGATCGATGCCGGCATCGGCGGCCGCGCGGCCCTGGCCGTCGGGCAGCGTCTGGCTCGCCTGGCCCAGCACGCCCAGGTCATCGTCGTCACCCACCTGCCGCAGGTCGCCGCGCACGCCGGCACCCACCTGCAGATCGTGAAATCCTCCGTCGACGGCTCCACCAGCTCCACCGTCGAGACCCTGGACCGCGCCGGCCGGATCGGCGAGCTGGCCCGGATGCTCGCCGGCGACACCTCGGATCTCGCCCTCGCCCACGCCGAGGAACTGCTGGAGGAGGCGGGCACCGTCGCCTCCGGCGCACAGGCCTCCGCCGGGACCCGCCGATGAACGCCGCCGAGGTGACCGGCACCGCCCGGCTCGGGAAACGGACCAAGGACCTCACCAAGCGGCTCCAGGCCGGTGACATCGCGGTCATCGACCACGAGGACATCGACCGCGTCGCCGCCGAGGCACTCCTGGAACGCCACCCCGCAGCCGTCCTCAACGCCGCCGCGTCCACGTCGGGCCGTTACCCCAACGCCGGGCCGCGCATCCTCGTCGAGGCCGGCATCGTGCTGGTCGACAACCTCGGCCCCGCCGTGTTCGAAGACCTCCGCGAGGGGCGGACGATCACCGTCAGCGGGGGAGCGGTGCTGCTGGGGGAGACCGTGATCGCACGGGGCACCGCGCAGGACGAGCAGACGGTCGCCGCCTCCCTCGAGGTCGCACGCGACGGGCTGTCCGAACAGCTCGAACTGTTCGCCGAGAACACCATGGAGTACATGCTGCGCGAGCGCGATCTGCTGCTGGATGGGATCGGCGCCCCGGAGGTGCGCACCGAGCTGGCGGGACGACCCGTGCTGATCGTGGTGCGCGGCTACCACTACAAGGAGGACCTGGCGACCCTGCGGCCCTTCCTGCGCGAGAATCGGCCGATCATCATCGGCGTCGACGGCGGCGCCGACGCGGTGCTCGAGGCCGGCTTCCGTCCCGACATGATCATCGGCGACATGGACTCCGTCTCCGACCGGGCTCTGCGCAGCGGAGCCGAACTCGTCGTCCACGCCTACCGCGACGGCCGTGCGCCCGGCTTCGACCGGCTGGAGGAGCTCGGTCTCGGACCCAGAGCGGTCCTCTTCCCCGCGTCCGGCACCAGCGAGGACATCGCGATGCTCCTGGCCGACGAGAAGGGCGCCTCCGTCATCGTCGCCGTCGGCACCCACGGCACCCTGGAGGAGTTCCTCGACAAGGGCCGTGCCGGCATGAGCTCGACCTTCCTGACCCGCCTGCGGATCGGCTCGAAGCTGGTCGACGCCAAGGGCGTCTCGCGGCTGTACCGTCAGAGGATCTCGACGTTCCAGCTGGTGCTGCTGGCGCTGGCCGGGCTCGCCGCCCTCGCGGTCGCGCTCTGGGCCACTCCCGGCGGGCAGGCGCTGGTCCAGATCCTCGGCGCCCGGCTCGATGCCATGCTGTCCTGGTTCACCATGCTGTTCTCACCCCGGGCCACCGGGTCGTAGGAGGGTCCCGACCCCGTGATCGATTTTCGCTATCACCTCGTCTCGCTGATCTCCGTGTTCCTGGCGCTCGCCGTCGGGATCGTGCTCGGCGCCGGCCCCCTGCGCGAGAACCTCGGCAATCAGCTGGCCGAGCAGGTCGAGCAGCTGCGCACGGAACAGGACGACCTGCGCACGCAGGCCGACGAGCTCGAGACCGAGAAGGACCAGCTGGCCTCCTTCATCACCGAGCTCGGTCCCGACCTGGTCGACGGCACCCTCACGGGGACCCGGGTGGCCGTGCTCACCGACGACGCCTCCACCCGCGCCGGCATCGACCGCATCACGGCGCTGCTCGAGGATGCCGGTGCCGCCTCCACGGTGCAGATCGATCTTCAGCCCGCACTGTGGGAACCCGATCAGGAGCAGCAGCGCAGTGAGGCCATCGAGCAGATCCGCGACATCGCTCCCAGCGTTCTCGGTGACGGGTCGACCTCCTCCGAGCAGCTCTCGGCGGTGATCGTGGCCCTGTTGAGCCCACCGGCGACCGGAGAGCTCACTCCCGAGCTGCGCGATCAGCTCTGGCAGGTCCTCACGGATCATCAGCTGGTCGCGGTCGACGGCGAGGCGCCGGCCGAGGTGGATGCGGCCCTGTACGCCAGTGCCGCGCCCGAGGAGCTGACCGGCGGGACCGAGGACGACGCGGTCGCCACCGAGCGTGCTCAGAGTCTGCTCTCCTCGCAGACCGCGCTGCTGGGAGCGCTCGCCGGGACGGGCATGCCCGCGGTGGTCTCCGCCGCGACCCCCGGCAACGATGCCACCACCGGCATCCTGCGCACCGTCCGCGGCGACGACGTATACGACAGCATCTCGACCACCGACCGGCTCCAGGAGGCCGACGGGCCGGTGCTGTCGGTCCTCGCCCTGATCGAGCAGGTCCGCGGCGGGGCGGGTGCCTACGGGACGACCGCGGACGCCGAGGATCGGCTCCCTGCCCTGCCCGAGACGCAGGGCATCGGGGAGGACTCCAGCGGCGGCGAGGGCCCGACACCCTCGGACGGCGGGGGAGCGGAGTGAGCGCGGGGAACCCTGCGGTGCCACCTGGCCCGCGGCGGCTGCGCAGCGTGCAGACAGCGCTCCGCAAGGAGCTGCGCCGTACCAACTTCGCCGGTCGCGCCGTGAGCCTGGCCGAAGGAGTGCTCGTGGTCGCCGGGACCAGCGCGCTGGCACTGCGGAGCCGGCGCCGATCCGATGCCGCCGTGCTCGCCGGCATCGGCGCCCTGGGGCTTGCCGACGACCTGCTCGAGCCGCGCCTGCGCCGTACCGGCCGCACCGTCTCCAAGGGGCTTCGCGGGCACCTCGGCGCATTGCGGGAGGGGCAGCTGACCACCGGAGCCGCCAAGGCGCTCGGCATCCCCCTGCTCGCCATGGCAGGTGCCGCTGCAGCTCCGCGACCACGGTCAGCGGTGATGACCGCGATCGACGGAGCCCTGGTCGCCGGCTGCGCGAACCTCGCCAACCTGCTGGACCTGCGACCTGGCCGCGCCCTGAAGGCCGTGCTGCCCGCGGCCGCGCTGCTGGCGGCCCGTCCCGCACGGGCCGGCACGGAGGGAGAGGCCGGGCGCGCCCTGGCCCTCGCCGCTCTCGTCCCCGGCCTGCTGGTGCTCCCGGCGGACGTCCGCGAGCACGGCATGCTCGGCGACGCCGGGGCGAACGTGCTGGGAGCCGCCGTCGGCACCGCTGCGACGCGGATCCTCCCGGAGCCGGCCAGGGCCGTCCTGCTCGTCGCCGTCGTCGCCCTCACGCTGGCCAGCGAGAAGGTCAGCTTCAGCGCCGTCATCGAATCCACCCCGGCTCTGCGTGCCGTGGACAGGCTGGGGCGCCGCAGCGCCATGCCGTCCGCGCCCGCTGCGCCCCGCGGAGCGGACGACGAGCCCGACGCCGAGGAGAAGGCACGATGAGCACGTCGCATCCTGGGCACACGGGCCATCCCGACTCGACTGCCGCGGCGCCCGCTGGCATCGCCGGAGCCGTGCTGCGCGGCGCCGGACTGATCCTGGTGATCACGGTGCTCGCCAGGATCGCCGGGTTCGTGCGCTACCTCGTGTTCGGTGCCAGCGTGGGCGCCGGTGACGTCGGCACCGCGTACGCCACCGCCAACATGCTGCCCAACGTGCTGTTCGAGATCATCGCCGGCGGAGCGCTCGCCGCCGTGGTGGTCCCGCTGATCGCCGGCCTCGTCCCCGAGCGGGACTCCGACGATCGTGCTGCCAGCGGCGCCGCCTCCGGGCACAGCATCGACGGGACCGACGCGGTCGACGACGCCCCCGGTGACGGCCCCGCTGACAGGAGCCCTAACGAGGGCCCCGGCAGAGCCGGGATGCCCGTGCCGGTGCCCACCCGCGCCGACGACGACCTCCCGCCCCGGCGGGACCGCCGTGACGGAGCCGCCCGCGCCGACCGGATCGTCTCGGTGCTGCTGACGTGGACGCTGCTGGGAACCGTCGTGCTCGCAGCGATCGTCATCGGATTCGCCGAGCCCCTGGCCCAGCTGCTGCTGGTCAGCGAGGACACCGGCTCCGGAGGCGTCCACCTCGGAGCGACCCTGCTGCGCATCTTCGCGGTCCAGCTCCCGCTGTACGGGATCTCGGTGGTGCTCGGCGCGTACCTCCAGGCCCGCAAGCGATTCCTGTGGCCCGCGATGATGCCGCTGATCTCCTCGCTCGTGGTGATGGGCTCCTACCGCGTCTATGCATGGCTGGTGCCGCCGGTCGCCACCACCACCACGATCGGCGACGGCGCGATCGCATGGCTGGGATGGGGGACCACGGCCGGGGTCGCCGCGATGGCTGTCCCGGTCGCGATCGCGGCGCTGCGAGCCGGGCTGCGCGTGCGCCCGGCACTGACGATGCCGCCGCGCTACGGGCGCCGTGCCCTCGCACTCGGCGGTGCCGGTCTCGGTGCCGTCGGTGCTCAGCAGGCCGTGCTCGCCATCGTCCTGCTGCTGGCGATGCGCGCCGGCGGCACCGGGACCCTGCCGGTCTTCCAGTACGCTCAGGCGCTGTACCTGCTGCCGTACGCGATCCTCGTGGTGCCGCTGGTCACTGCTGTCTTCCCCCATCTCTCCGAGATGCGGCTGGTCGGCGACACCACCGGGTTCGCCCGGGTCGCCTCCGCCTCGGTGCGCACCGTCATGATCGTCTCCGTGGTCGGTGCTGCGGTCCTGTTCGCCGGGGCCCCTGCGCTCGAGCAGTTCTTCCGCCTGGTGGATCGCTCCGGCGCGGCCGGCGTCGGGTCCACCGCCGCCGCCTTCGCCCTGGGGCTGGCCGGCTTCGCCGTCGCGACCCAGTGCACCCGGATCCTGGCGGCCGCGCTGCGCGCCCGTGACGCCCTGCTGGTCGGGTCGGTGGGCTGGGGCATCGCTGCCGTGATGATCCTGATCCTGATCATCCCCAGTCCCACCCGCTCGGCCGCCGAGGCCGCCACCGCCTTCGGCATCACGATCGCCGTGGGCATGGCGCTGTCGGCGCTCGTGGGACTGGGCCGCATCGCCGACGTGATCGAGCCGGGCGGCGACCTCCCCCGAGTGCGCCGCATGGCGGTCCTGGCGCCGGTGGCACTTCTGGCCGGCGGCATCCCCGGGATGCTGATCGCCAAGTGGCTGGTGACCACCGAGACCGGCGAGGTCGGCGCCGTGCTGTCCGGGCTCGCCGCGGGAGTCGTGGCCGCGCTGCTCGCCGGCGCCGTGATGGCCGCTGCTGACCCGCCGCTGGTGCGGGACATGATCTCCCGCATGCGGCGCGGAACCGGAGCCGGGAAGATGACGCCGTGACCGCGACCGTGGTCCTGGTCAGGCCTCGGGCCAGCGGAGGTCTTGCAGCACATGTCGACCAGGAGCTCCAGGAGCTGACCCGGGCGGGCCACGATGTCCGCGAGGCGCGGGCGCGGATCGGGGAACGGCCCCGGCCGCTGGCGGACCTCCGCGCGGTGCGCGCACTGCGCCGTTCGTTCAGCACCGCCCCGGTGCCGTCGGCGGTCCACGCCCACGGGCTGCGAGCCGGAGCGCTGAGCGCTCTGGCCATGCCCCGGGGACGCGAGCAGCGCCTGGTGGTCACTCTGCACAACCGCACCGTCGGCTCGCTCCTGGCTCGGGGTGTCGGTGCCGCGCTGCTGCGGGTCCTCGCCCGCCGCGCCGACACGGTTCTGGCTGTGTCCCCCGACCTCGCCGAGGACGCCCGGCGCGCCGGGGCCCGGGACGTCCGCCACGCCGTCATCCCCGCCCCGACGCGAGTCCCCACTGGCGGCACCCCTCCTGGCGGCACTCGTCCCGGCGACGCCCCTCCTGGCGGCGCTGCTCCGCTCGACGAGACTGCTGAGTCCGGCGGCGAGCAGGATCCGGCACCTGCGGAGCCCCTCGACGTGCTGGTGATCGCGCGCCTGGCGGAGCAGAAGGGCCTGCACGACCTGCTCAGCGCTGCCGCCCTGCTCCGCGAGGGATTCCCGGTGCGGATCCGTGTGGCCGGCGACGGACCGCTGGAGAGCGAACTCCGCGACCGGATCCGCGCCGAGCGCCTGCCGGTTCAGCTGCTGGGCAGGCGCGATGACATCCCTGGTCTGCTGGCCGCGACGGACCTCGTCGTCTCCGCCGCCCGGTGGGAGGGCCAGCCGGTCGCTCTGCAGGAAGCGCTGCGGGCCGGCCGCGCGATCGTCGCGACCGACGCCGGCGGCACCCGCTGGGTGACCGGGTCCGCTGCTCGGCTGGTCCCCGTCGGGGACGCGCCCGCCCTGGCGTCCGCGATCGCCGAGCACCGCGACGTGCAGCTGCGAGAACGGGCTGAGCAGGCCTCACGCCGTCGTGCCCGGGAGCTGCCCACCGCAGGTGACATGATCGACCAGCTGGGCGATGTCCTGGCCCTGAACCAGGGCCGATGGTAGGTTGGGGGTCCGTGGCAGAGAGCAACGTGAGCACCCCCCATTCCGGTACCGGCCCGATTCCACGGATCGGCCAGGCCGCCTCGGCCAAGCCGTTCCGGAACCCCGGCACCACCAAACACATCTTCGTGACCGGGGGAGTGGTCTCCAGCCTCGGCAAGGGATTGACCGCCTCCTCCTTGGGGATGCTGCTGCGAAGCCGCGGCCTGCGGGTCACGATGCAGAAGCTGGACCCGTACCTGAACGTGGACCCCGGCACGATGAACCCGTTCCAGCACGGAGAGGTCTTCGTGACCGAGGACGGCGCCGAGACCGATCTGGACATCGGCCACTACGAGCGCTTCCTGGACGAGAACCTCACCGCCGACGCGAACGTCACCACCGGCCAGGTCTACTCCGGCGTCATCGCCAAGGAGCGCCGGGGCGAGTACCTCGGTGACACCGTGCAGGTCATCCCGCACATCACCAACGCCATCAAGGAGTCGATGCGCTCCCAGGCCGGCGATGACGTCGACGTGATCATCACCGAGGTGGGCGGGACCGTCGGCGATATCGAGTCCCAGCCGTTCCTGGAGGCCGCCCGCCAGGTCCGCCAGGACATCGGCCGCGACAGCGTCTTCTTCGTGCATGTCTCGCTGGTGCCCTTCATCGGCCCCTCCCAGGAGCTGAAGACCAAGCCGACCCAGCACTCCGTGGCCGCCCTGCGCTCGATCGGCATCCAGCCCGACGCGATCGTGCTGCGCGCGGACCGTGAGCTGCCGACCTCGGTCAAGGCCAAGATCTCCTCCATGTGCGACGTCGACATCGACGCCGTCGTCACCTGCGCGGACGCGCCGTCGATCTACGAGATCCCGCTGGTGATCCACGGGGAGGGACTGGACGCCTACGCGATCCGCCGCCTCGACCTGCTCAGCCACGACGTGGACTGGACCCAGTGGGAGTCCCTCCTGCAGCGCGTCCAGCACCCGGTCTACGAGGTGACCGTGGCCCTGGTCGGCAAGTACATCGACCTGCCCGACGCGTACCTCTCGGTCACCGAGGCATTGCGCGCCGGCGGCTTCCATCACTCGGCGAAGGTGTCCATCCGCTGGGTCGAGGCCGATCTGTGCGAGACCGAGGACGGCGCCCACCAGCAGCTGCGCGATGTCGACGCGATCGTGGTCCCCGGCGGCTTCGGGATCCGCGGGGTCGACGGCAAGGTCGGTGCGCTGCATTACGCCCGCACCCACTCGATTCCGACCCTGGGCCTCTGCCTGGGCCTGCAGTCGATGGTCATCGAATACGCCCGGCACGAGCTGGGCCTGGCCGGCGCGCACTCCACGGAGTTCGAGCCGGCCTGCGAGCACCCGGTGATCGCGACCATGGCCGAACAGGCCGACATCGTCTCCGGCGCAGGCAACCTCGGCGGCACCATGCGCCTGGGCTCCTACGACCACACGCTGGTCGAGGGGTCCCTCGCCGCCCGCACCTACGGCAGCACGCGGGCGGCCGAGCGCCACCGCCACCGCTACGAGGTCAACAACGCCTACCGTGAACAGCTCGAGGAGGCCGGCCTGGTCGTCTCCGGCGTCTCGGCGGACCGTTCTCTGGTGGAGTACGTGGAGCTGCCCACGGATGTGCATCCGTACTACATCGGCACTCAGGCCCATCCCGAGCTGAAGTCCCGGCCCACCCGCGCCCACCCGCTGTTCGCGGGGCTCATCGGCGCGGCGCTCGACCTGCAGAAGGCCACCCGTCTGCTCGAGGTCGAGCCGGAGCCGGTCACGGACGAATCGAGCGAGGCGGCCGACGAGCCCGCGCCCGCCGCGGGCGACCGGGACTGACCCGATGACCCTGGCCGACGAGCCCGGCTCCCGCCCCGTCTCGGCGCGGGAGCGGGTCCACTCCGGGATGGTGTGGGACATCGTCCGTGACACCGTCGAGTTCGCCCCGGGGGTGCAGTTCCAGCGTGAGTACATGTGGCACACCGGGGCGGTCGCGGTGCTCGCCGTCGACGACCAGGACCGAGTGCTGCTGATCCGGCAGTACCGCCATCCCGTCGGCCACACGCTCTGGGAGATCCCGGCGGGTCTGCTCGATGTGAACGGCGAGGCGCCTCACGTCGGCGCCGCGCGCGAACTGTCCGAGGAGACCGGACACGCCGCCGCGCACCTGCAGACGCTGGTGGACCTGCGGCCGAGCCCCGGCGGCAGCGATGAGGTGATCCGGGTCTACCTCGCCACGGGCGTCACGGCGCTGACGGAGGAGGGCGAGTTCGTACGCACCGACGAGGAAGCCGAGATCGAGGTGCGCTGGGTGCCCCTGGCCGAGGCGGTCACGGCCGTGCTGGAGGGCCGCCTCACCAACGCGACGACCATCGCCGGTGTCCTCGCACTGCACGCTCAGCGGACCCTCGCCGCCACTGGCGCTCCCGCGCCACCGCTGCGAGCGGCCGATGCGCCGTGGATGGAGCGGCCCGGTCGGGACTGAGCCTCCGTGGTCGACCGAGCCTCAGCCGTCGTTCGAGCCTCAGCTGTCGACATACAGGCAGAACGGATGCCCGGCCGGGTCCAGCACCACACGGACATCATCCTGTGGTTGGAACTCGGCCACGGTGGCTCCCAGCGCCCGAGCTGCGGCGACGGCCTGCTCGAGGTCGCGTGCCCCGATGTCGAGGTGGAGCATCATGTGCGGGTCCCCGGGACCTGCGGGCCACATGGGAGGCGCGTAGTGCTCCTCGCTCTGGAACGCGAGGTTCGCCGGGGCGCCGGGGATCTGCATCGTGCACCATTCCGGCGTGTCCTGATGCAGCGGCCACCCGAGCAGGTCACGGTAGAAGTGCGCGAGAGGCTGCGCCCTCGGAGCGCTGAGCACGACCCCGATCCAGCCGCTCAGGTGCGGGCGGGGAGCTTCGCGGGAGGATTCGTCGTCCATCCCCGTAGCGAACACCCGCGGCGGCCGGATGGCAAGGGTCCCGCTCCCGGCGCCGCGGCCCTGGCCGGCCGGTGCTCATCCGCCGCAGCAGGCCGGCTCGTCCAGGTGCACACTCAGCCCCGATTGCCCGGGCAGCAAATGGGGTGCCAGCTCCCACTCCGGCGTGTACTGACCGGTGAACTGCGGCCGGTAGGGGAGCGGGGCCTCCGTGAACAGGCCGTCCAGCCGCGTCCGCAGGCTCCGACGGACAGGCGCGGAGTCCTCGATCCGGTCCGCACTGGGCAGCGCCCACGGACTCAGCACATCCATCCCGGTGTACGCGAAGGTGCCGTGGAGGAGCCCGAACAGCAGCTCGTGCAGCTCCCCGGACTTGCCCCGCGGCCCGATCGCGTGCGGCCGGTCTCCGAGCGTGGTGACCACCAGGGCCCGCTTCTGCCTGAACGGGCCCTGCTCGAATCTCAGCCGCCGCCCGGTCCCGGGATCGGTGCCGAAGGCGAACCCGCTGACGAACACCCGGTCGAACCAGCCCTTCATCAAAGCAGGCATCCCGTACCACCACAGAGGGAACTGGAGCACGATCGCAGCGGCCCGCTCCAGCTTCGCCTGCTCCCGCACGACATCTGCCGGCTGCCTCCCGGTCAGGAGCGCCTGGCGGGTATCCGCGCTGACCCGGAACCGCTCCGGCGGCTCGTCGCAGCCCGCGGTGTCGGCGCCGGGCCCCTCGACACGGGCGCCGTCGCGCGGGCGCAGCACCGGATCCCAGTCCATGGCGTAGAGGTCGGATTCGATGACGCTGTGTCCGAGCCGGCGCAGATGGGCGATCCCGTCGCGACGCAGCGAGCCGTTCAGCGAACGCGGCTCCGGGTGCGCACTCACCCACAGGACCGTCCGCGTCCCGTCGGTGCCGTCGGCCGCGTCGTCGGGCTCGGAGCGTGCGGGTCGGGTCGGCCGGCCGGCGCGTCCCGGCCCTCGAGGTGCGGCCGAAGCCGCGGTGTCATTCTCGGTGTGATTCGACATGACCCCATGGTCGCGCCACGCCTACGATAGGGGAAGTACGGACATTTCTGTCCACTGGTCAGGAGGTGCGCATGCGATTGCCGGTGCAGCGAGCCATGGAGGTGTGCCCCGTCGAGGTGGCGGTGTCCGTCCTCGGTGGCACCTGGAAGCTCACCCTGGTGAAGCACCTCCTGGAGGGCACCAGACGGTTCAACGAGCTCGGGCGGCTGGTCCCGCTCGCGAACACCCGGACGCTCACGCGGCAGCTCCGCGAGCTCGAGGAGGACGGCATCGTGCGGCGCACGGTCTACCGCGAGGTTCCGCCGAAGGTGGAGTACAGCCTGACCGATCTGGGACGGAGCCTCGGGGGCATCGTCGAGCGCATGGACCGATGGGGCGAGCACTTCGCCGAAGACCGCGCACAGATGACCGCTCGCGACGAGCCGGCGCACGCGCCCGCCCGCGACGAGACGCGGTGACCCGCGACTGTCAGGCCCTGACGAGCCCGGCGATGAGTCAGTCCTCCGCCGGCTCCGGGGCCGGGCTCTGCTCGCTCTGCTCGGTCAGCGCCCGGTGGATCACGGGCGCTGCCTGGTGCGCCTGCCACGGGCGGGCTCCCAGCGCGACCAGCTCCTCCTCCAGCACCGTCTCCTCGGGCACCGACTCGTGCTCCCACACCCAGTGGCGCAGCAGCGAGGGCTGGACGAGGTTCTCCGCCGGCAGCTCGAGATCCTCGGCGCGCTCACCGATGGCGGTGCGGACGACCTGATAGCGCTCCCAGACCTCCGGGTACTTCTTGGCCCAGAGCTTGTGCGGCGGCGGGTAGGAGCGCTCCGAGCGCTCGGGAAGGTGCGAGGCGGGCAGCTCGATCCCGGAGCGAGCCGCCTTCCACCAGATGTCCTTCCCGCGCAGCTTCGCAGGCAGAGCACGCTCGAAGTCCTCGCGGCCGCGGGTCGCCTCCTTGGCGGCGGCGACGATGTCACGGTCCTTGATCACGCGATGCGGTGAGAGATCCTCGCTGCGCGCGATCTCGTCGCGCCGCAGCCACATCTCGCGGGCCGCAGCCAGCTGTCGTGCCGAACGCAGCGACCCCAGTCCATGCATGCCGCGCCAGCTCGCCGAACGGGGCGGTCCCAGCTCTCGAGTGCGCTCGTACTCGAACTCCTGACGCGCCCAGTCCTCCTTGCCCGCATCCCGGAGCCGCTGCTCCAGCACGTCGCGCACCTCGACCAGCACCTCGACGTCGAGCGCGGCATAGGTCAGCCAGCCCGGAGGGAGCGGTCGCTTCGACCAGTCGGCGGCGGAGTGCTCCTTCGCCAGGCGCAGCCCCAGAGTGTCCTCCACGACGGCGCCCAGGCCCACCCGCTCCATGCCGAGCAGACGGGCGGCCAGCTCGGTGTCGAACAGGCTGCCGGGCTTCATGCCCAACTCGGCCAGGCTCGGCAGGTCCTGGTCAGCGGCGTGAAGCACCCATTCACGGGAGGCCAGCAGGTCCAGCAGCGTCGAGGGCATGGTGAAGGCGAGCGGATCGATCAGCAGGGTGCCGGCAGCCTCGGTGCGCAGCTGCACCAGATAGGCGCGCGGGCTGTAGCGGTAGCTGGAGGCCCGCTCGGCATCGACGGCGACGGGCTCGTCGGGTTCCGTGGACGCGGCCTCGCACCATGCCAGCACCGGCTGGATCCGATCGATCACCGGCACGAAACCGTCGCGGGGCGCCGTCAGATCAGTGGTGGTGGGTGCATCGGTCACCGAGCGTCACCGGCTTCCTCGGGGCGCGGTGCCCTCGCGTGGTGGGTGGGAGCGATGGGGGCGACCCGCGGCGGCGCCGGGGGCAGCCCGCCTGCGGCGGCCAGCATCGCCGTCCAGGCCGCGAAGTGCGGTGCGAGGTCGGGGGCCGTGGCCGCGGCCGACGAGCCGCCGAGGGCGAGCGGCGGCGTCTCCGGCCCGGCCGCGGAGGCGCTCGTCGTCTCCGATGCCTCCGGGGTCCATGACACGCGCATCTCGACGTCCACGGTGGAAGGCCGAGAGGCGAGCGCCCCGTAGGACTGGGAGACCACCCGCGTGGCGGTGCAGCCCAGTTCGCGCGCGTCGGCACCGTGCAGCTCGAGGGATTCGGTGACCCATGACCATGCGACGTCCCCGAGCATCGACTCGACGGCGAACTCCGGCTCCAGCTGCGCCTGGACCAGTGCCACCACGCGGTAGGTGCCGTCCCACGCCTCCTGCCCTGCAGGGTCGTGGAGGATGACCAGACGGCCGGAGGCGAGCTCCTCGTCGTGCACGAGCACCTCGCCCGTGCAGGCCCAGGTCGACGGCGCCATCTTCGAGGGCGCCGGGATGTCGCGCCATGTGAACTCAGGGCGGACCGGAGCGCTGGTCATGGCGTCGATGGCGGCACGGAAGGTGTCGTCGCCGGAGCGGAATCGATGGACGGACACACCGTGAGACTATCCGCGCGGGCGCCCGCCCCGGAACAGGCGCGCCGCGACCTCCTGCGGCAGGGCCCGCTCTCCTCGCCGGTTCCCCGACCCGTGAGCAGCCCGTGGCCGGCCCGGCCGCCGCCCCGCGGCGGGAGCCGCCGCGGGGCGGTGCGGTCAGCGTGCGGAGGCGTCCCCGGCGGGGGCGTCGTCGCTGTGCACCAGGCTGATCGAGTTGATGCAGTAGCGCTGGTCCGTGGGGGTGTCGAAGCCCTCGCCCTCGAAGACGTGCCCGAGGTGTGAACCGCAGTTCGCACAGCGCACCTCGATGCGGCGCATACCCATCGAGGTGTCCTCGAGCAGCTCGACCGAGTCGGAGTCCGTCGGCGCGTAGAAGGCCGGCCACCCGCAGTGGGCATCGAACTGGGTCTCCGCCGTGAACAGCTCCGCGCCGCAGGCCTTGCAGGCGTAGGTCCCGGCGGGCCGGACCTCCTCGTACTCGCCGGTGCCGGGACGCTCCGTGCCGCCCTGGCGCAGGACCTGGTACTCCTCGGGGGAGAGGCGCCGGCGCCATTCCTCCTCGCTGATCGCGATCGGGTAGGGACGCGTGCCGATGGGGTCGGTGGTCATGGGGGAGCCCTCCGATCTGCGGCGCTGCGGGCGTCGCTCTCGCCGATGGATCGAGCGCGCGCCTCGCCCAGGGACGGACACGGCGCTCACAGCTGCAATTCTAGCTCGCCGATAGGATGATCGGCATGACGCGAGAGTTCTTCCGGTGCCGGCCCGAGACAGGTCCCCTCGCGTGGACCCGCGCCCTGCGACCCCGTTCCGACCAGGGAAGATGGGCGGAAGCTGCCGTCGTGGGGGCGGTGGGAGCGGCGTCGATGTTCACACTCAGCGCAGGACTGCTGACCCTCGGGGCCCGCGTGATGGCGCGCCTGCCGCTGGTGCCGCAGCAGGGCCTGCGCCAACGCTCCGACCTTCCTGTGCGAGCGGTCCATCCCGACCGTGTCCATCTCGACGCGACCAAGGAAGCCGCGAGAGCCGGGTACCTCGCGCTGAGGCAGGCCGGTGGCGCGGTCCACGTGCGGCTGGGCCCGGTGGACGGCCGTCCCACCCCGACCACGGTGTCCCGTCCGCTGCTGGCCTCCGACACGGCCGAGCAGCTGACGGTCGAGAAGGCCGGCGTCAACGGTTTCTTCTGGGCGGGGTCCCCGCAGACCGCGCACGGGCTGGAGACCGAGGAGGTCGAGGTCGACTCGCCCGTCGGCCACATGCCCGCGTGGCTGGTGCGGCCCGATGCGGCGCAGGGAGCGGCCTCCGGCCGCGAGGACACGTGGGCCATCCTCATCCACGGCCACGGCTCCACCCGGGGCGAGGCGTTGCGGGTGATCCCTCTGCTGCACAGGCTGGGACTGACCAGCCTGGCGATCACCTACCGCAACGACACCGGCGCCCCGGCGTCCGCGGACAGCATGCACCACCTCGGGGTCGCCGAGTGGGAGGACACCGAGGCCGCGATCGAGTTCGCGCTGGCCCGGGGAGCCCGCCGCGTCGTCCTGGTGGGTTGGTCGATGGGCGGGAGCATCGCCCTGCGCACGTCGGTGCGGTCGGCCCATCGTGATCTCATCGCTGCGGTGGTGCTCGACTCGCCGGCGGTGGACTGGCGGGACATCCTCATCTATCACGCCACGGCGCTGAAGGCGCCGCGGCAGATGCGGCGCCTGGCGATGTGGATGATGACCTCCCGCGTCGGAGCTCGGATGGTGCGGCTGCACGAGCCGCTTGCCCTGCACGAGATGACCCCGGAGTTCTACGCCGCCCACCTCACCCATCCCACTCTCCTGTTCCACGCGCTGGATGACTCGACCGTCCCTCCCGGTCCCAGTCGGAGACTGGCGGCGCTGCGTGGCGACCTGGTGGAGTTCGTGCCCTTCGAGGGCGCCTCGCACACGCGCGAATGGAACCGGGATCCTGCCCGGTTCGAGTGGCTGCTGGCTGATCATCTGGTGCGCGTCCTCGACCTCGATGAGGACGTCAGCTCGTGGCAGCTGCCGGTGCGCGACCCCGCCGCCGCCCCGCTCGCCGAATCCATCGGACTGCGTCTGTGAGCTCACGCGCTCGTGGTCCGGTCCGGTGGCGGAACATACACTGGCCGACGTGACTGATGCGCTCTGCGACCGCCGGCCGGAACCCACCCTCGAGCGTCTGCTCGCGGATCTGGTCCCGCCGCCGAGGTTCTCCGGGGCGCGGCTGGAGAACTATGTGCCTGATCCCGCGTTTCCCTCGCAGGAGCAGGCCAAGCACAGCATCTCCGAGTTCGCCGCCCAGCTGGGCAGGCCGCGGGGCGGTTTCCTGGCGCGGCTGCGGCGCCGCCCGGAGCCCGCGCGCGGGCTGTATCTCGACGGTGGTTTCGGCGTGGGCAAGACCCACCTGCTGACCTCCCTCTTCCACGCCGTCGAGGGCGAGCGCGTCTACGGGACGTTCGTCGAGTACACCGACCTGGTGGGCGCGCTCGGCTTCCAGAAGGCCGTGGACCTGCTGGGGCAGTCGGTGCTGGTGTGCATCGACGAGTTCGAGCTCGACGACCCGGGTGACACGCTGTTGATGACCCGGCTCATCCGTGAGCTGTCCGACCGGGGAGTCGCGGTGGCGGCGACCTCCAACACGCTGCCCGACGCACTCGGTGAGGGCCGGTTCGCGGCGCAAGACTTCCTGCGCGAGATCCAGGCGATGGCCGAGCGCTTCGAAGTGATCCGCATCGACGGCGAGGACTACCGCCACCGCGACGGTGTGACCGAGGTCGTCGCACTGCCCGAGGACCAGGTGCGCGACCATGCCGCGGGCCTGGCCGACGCCACCTTGGATTCCTTCGACGACCTGCTGCGCCACCTCACGCGGCTGCATCCCTCTCGGTACGGGGCCATGCTCGACGGCGTCGCGGCCGTCCATCTGACCGGGATGCATGAGCTCTCCCACCACCACGACGCGCTGCGCTTCGTCGTCCTCGTCGACCGGCTCTACGACCGTGAGGTGCCCACCCTTGTCTCGGCCGCCGCCATGCCGCCACGCACGGACACGGCCCGGGAGACGGACTCGGCAGGGAACGGGCCGTCCTCGCCGGCGACCACCGGGGACCGCCCCGCGGAGCCCACCGTGATCACCGAGCTGTTCGCGCCCGATCTGCTGCGCAGCGGATACCGCAAGAAGTACCTCCGGGCGCTGTCGCGGCTCGCCTCGCTCACGCACGACGGCAATGCCCTCGCCGCCGGGACATCGGGTCCCCGGACCGCGGAGCGCACTGCGTGAACGGCCCGGCCGAGCGAGCTTCCGCCACGGCCTCCGCAGCTCGCGGATCCCGCTCGGAGCAGGCCCGTCGGGCCCTCGCCGCGCGGATCATGGACGGCACGCTCGCTCCGGGCACCCCGCTGCGGATCGGCGTGCTCTCCCGCGAACTGGGCATGAGCGCGACACCGGTGCGGGAGGCGCTGAACCTGCTGACCGGTGAGAAGCTCGTCGACTATCTGCCCATGCGTGGCTTCGTGGTCACCATGCCGCCCGATGATGATCAGGTGCGCTGGATGGGGGAGGCGCGGCTGCTGCTGGAGCCGGAGCTCGCAGCGCTCGCCGCCGCGCGCGCCACGGCGAGCCAGCGCGAGGACCTGGCCGCGACCCTCGAGCGCACCCGGACCGCCGGTGTCGGGGCCCGCTTCAGCGAGTACGAGGGGTACCTGCAGCACTCCAGCGCCTTCCACGCGGAGATCGCGGGCGCCGCGCGCAACCCGTATCTCGCGGCCGCGCTCGAGGCGATCCCCGTGCACACGCTGCGGTTCCGCCGTTTCGGCGACGCCGGTGTCGATGACGCCGAGGTCTCGCTCGCCGAGCATCGCGAGGTGCTCGAGGCGGTGCAGCGCGGCGACGAGGACGCCGCGCGGGCGGCGATGAGCGCCCACGTCCGCGGAGTCACCGCCCGGTCACTGGGCAGTGCCGGCTCGCCATGAGGCGGCTCAGCTCTCGGGATCCAGATAGAGCTCCTGTATCGCCGCGTGGTCCTCGTCGCCGTGCCCCTGCTCGACCGCCTCGGTGAACTGCTCGAGCAGTACGGGCAGGAGTCGCGCCGGCAGCGCCGCACGGTCCGCCGCCGCGGTCGCATACCGCAGATCCTTGACCTGGTTGATGGTCGAGCCACCTGACGAGTACTCGCGGGCCAGCAGCTTCTGCTTCTTCTGACTGAGCACCTCACTGCGGGCCAGGCCGCTGCCGAGCAGCGCCACCACCTGCTCGGCATCGAGGCCGGAGCGCCGGGCCAGGGCGAGTGCCTCTCCGAGGGCGGCGAGGGTCCCGCCGACGACGATCTGGTTGCACAGCTTCGCCACGGCCCCGCTGCCGAGCGGGCCCAGGTGCTCCACGGCGCCGCCGATGATCTCCAGGACGGGCCGCACTGCGGTGACGTCCGCCTCCGTCCCGCCGATCATGATCGACAGGGTGCCGGCGTCCGCCCCGGCGATCCCGCCGGACATCGGGGCATCGACCACGGAGATCCCGTCGGCTGCCAGCTCGTCGGCGAGAGACCTCACGGTGTCGGGGCCGGTGGTCGACATGATCACCAAGCGCGCACCGGCCGCGCCCCATGCTGCCCGGGTCTCCGCGTCCAGGCGCTCCCGCAGCTGGGCCACGTCGGGCAGCACCGAGAGGATCACGGGGGCCGCGGCGTGCGCGAGGGTCTCGGCGCGTCGTGCGCCGGCGGCGACGAGGTCGTCAGCCCGGGCGGGCGTGCGGTTCCACACCACCACGGAGTCCGGGGCGGCGGCGACCAGGTTGGCGGCGATGGGATGGCCCATCGGCCCCAGGCCGAGGACTGCGGTCCGGGGATGGTCCATGGTGGCTCCTTCACAGGTGCTGGGCCGGGGCATAGACTCCAGATCATATTTTATTCGGCAGTCCGCCGTCCCCGATCCTTCAGGAGCATCCCATGGCGCTTCCGGCCTATCCCGCCTCACCGTTCCCCGATCTGCCCGCCGCACTGGTCACGGGCGCCGCCTCACCGCGCGGCATCGGCCGGGCCACCGCGCACCGTCTTGCGCGAGAGGGGTGGGCCGTCGCCGTCGTCGACCTCGACGGCGGGGCGTGCGAGGAGCTCGCCGGGGAGCTCACGGAGCGCTATGGGGTCCCCGCGCTGGGTCTCGGTGTCGACATCTCCGACGAGCAGGCGGTCGCCGACGCCGTCGCCCGGATCGATGCCGAGCTGCCCCAACTGGTCGGCGTGGTCAACAACGCCGGCATCTCCTCGCCCACCCCGTTCACCGAGGTGAGCACCGAGGAATGGCGGCGAGTCTTCGACGTCAACGTCCACGGCACCTTCTTCGTGACCCGCGAGGCCGTGGCGATCTTCCGGCGGCACAGCCTGGGGCGCATCGTGAACATCTCCAGCGCCTCGGCCGAGCGCGGCGGCGGCGTCTACGGCCGCGCCGCATACTCCGGTTCCAAGGCCGCGCTGCTGGGGATGGCCAAGACGTGGGCTCGCGAGCTCGGGGAGTACGGCATCACCGCGAACTCGGTCGCTCCCGGCTCCATCGACACCGACATCATGGGTGGCCGGCTCACCGACGAGCGCAAGCAGGTGCTGCTCCAGGAGCTGCCCGTCGGCCGCGTCGGGACGGTCGACGATGTCGCCGGGGCCGTCCACTATCTGCTGGGCCGCGACGGCGGCTACCTGACCGGCGTCACCCTCGACGTCAACGGCGGCTCGCACATCCATTGAGGCCGGAGCCCCGGAGTCGGAGACGGGGCAAAGAAGACAGCGACGACAGCGAAGACGAAGACGTCAGCGAAGACAGAGAAGACAGAGAAGGACGGACATGAGCGCACCTGGCACCCTCAGCGTCGACCTGAACGGGGCGACCGCCGTCGTCACCGGATCCACCCGCGGCATCGGCCGCGCGATCACCGAGCGGCTGCTCGCCGCCGGCGCCGAGGTGATCGGTCTCCAGCGCGGCACCGAGCCGGTCGGGCCCGGCCACCACTGCGTCGGCGTCGATCTCACCGATCCCGACGCCCGCGCCGAGGCGGTGCGCCAGGTGCTCGCCGAGCATGAGGTCGACATCCTGGTCAACAACGCCGGGATCAACCTGCGTCACCGTTTCGAGGAGTTCCCGCTGTCGGAGTTCTCCGAGGTGATGAACGTCAATCTCGACGCCGTGGTGCAGCTGACGCAGGAGCTGGGCCGCCCGATGCTCGAGCGCGGCCGCGGTCGCATCATCAACATCGCCTCGATGCTCTCCTTCTTCGGAGGGCTCAACGCCTCGGCGTACGCGGCCTCCAAGGGCGCCGTGGCGCAGTTCACGAAGTCGGTGGCCAACGAGTGGGCCGGGCGCGGCGTGGCGGTCAATGCCGTCGCCCCCGGTTTCATCGCCACCGAGCTGAACGTCTCCCTGCGCGAGGACGAGGGTCGCAACAGCGAGATCGTCGGCCGGATCCCCGCCGGCCGGTGGGGCCGCGCCGACGACATCGCCGGCACCGTCCTCTTCCTCACCAGCGAGGGCGCAGAGTACGTGCACGGCACGGTGATCCCGGTCGACGGCGGGTATCTCGGCCGCTGATCCTTCCGGCCCCGCGGCGGGATCGGTCTGCGGCGCCGCAGCGTGACCGACCCACCGACCCGCCGCGCGGCGCGGTGCCCGTGCTCGCCGAGCGTCCGCGGCTCGTGCGCCGAGGGCCCGGGGCTCGACGCGGAGTCTGTGTACGCCGAGGGTCCGATGATCCATTACGGTGATCGCCGCACATCCGTCGCCGGGCCGTGCCGCGGCCCCGACATCCGAGAACGCCCGACATTCGACAAGGAGGGATCCGACGATGGATCCGACACCGGTCCAGGAGACCGACTGGACCAGCTGGCTCGGCGACGGCGGGCTGATGGCGCTGGCCGTGGTCGCGGTGGGACTGCTGCTGTTCCTCGTCATCCGGTTCAAGCTGCACGCCTTCCTCGCCCTCATCGTGGTCTCCCTGCTGACCGCGCTGGTGGCGGGCGTACCTGCCCAGAACGTGGTGCCCACGCTGGTGAGCAGCTTCAGCGAGACGCTCGGCGAGGTCGCGCTGCTGGTCGCGATCGGCGCGATGCTCGGCGCCCTGGTGGAGACCTCAGGTGGTGCGCGCGCCCTCGCCGAGGCCATGATCCGGCTGTTCGGCGAGAGGCACGCCCCGTTCGCGCTCGGGGTGACCTCGCTGTTCATCGGCTTCCCGATCTTCATGGATGCCGCGTTCGTGCTCATGATCCCGATCGTGTACGCCGTCGCCCGACGCCTGACGGGCAACGTCCTGGCCTTCGGTTTCCCCGTGGCCGCGGCCCTGTCGGTCATGCACGTCTACGTGCCCCCGCACCCCGGTCCGGTGGCCGCCTCCGGGTACGTCGATGCGGAGATCGGCGTCGTCATGATCCTCGGGCTGCTGCTGGCCTTCCCGACCTGGTACGTCTCCGGTCACCTCTGGGGCAAGCACGTCGCCCGCAAGTACAACCTGCCGGTGCGGGACCTCTTCGGCACGGCCGACGAGGCCGAGCAGGTCGAGAACCCGCCGGCGCCGTGGCAGGTCGTCCTCGTCCTGGTCCTGCCCCTGGTCCTCATCCTGTTCAACACCGGCCTGAACACGCTGGCCGGCGCCGGCCTCATCGAGGGCGAGGCAGGATGGGTGCATGCCCTGCGCATGGTGGGGGAGACCCCGATCGCGCTGCTCATCACCGCCCTGACCACGATCGTGCTGTTCGGCTTCCGCCGCGGCCGCTCGGGCACCGCCATCGAGACCACGGTGGACAGGGCGCTCGGCCCGATCTGCTCGGTCGTCCTGATCACCGGAGCCGGCGGGATGTTCGGCGGCGTGCTGGCGGCCACCGGCATCGGCGGCGCGATCGAGAATACCCTCGCGGCGGCAGGCATCCCGGTCATCTTCGCCGCTTACCTGATCGCGGTCGCGATGCGACTGGCACAGGGGTCCGCGACGGTCGCCCTGACCACCGCTGCGGCGCTGATCGCACCGGCCGTCCTCGCCTCCGGGGCGGGCACCGTGGAGCTCGCCTGCATCGTCATGGCGACGGCCGCCGGCTCCGTCTTCGCCGGCCATGTCAACGACTCGGGCTTCTGGCTGGTGGGCCGCCTGCTCGGTATGGACGTGAAGACCACGCTGAAGACCTGGACGATCCAGCAGGCCATCGAGTCCGTCGTGGCATTCACGATCGTGCTGGCGGTCTACGGGGTCGTGCAGCTGTTCTGAGGGCCCGCGGGATCGCTCCGGCGGTCAGCCTCGGCGGCCGGTGGCCTCGAGCACCTCGGGATTGAGGATGTTCCGGGGCCGGCGGCCGCCCAGGACGTCGACGACGTTCTCGATCACACGGCGCTTCAGCTCGGTCTCGGACTCCTCGCTGTACCAGGAGGCGTGCGGGGTGAGCACCGCGGTCGGGCACTCGCGCAGCGGGCTGTCCGCCGGCAGCGGCTCGGTCTCGAACACGTCCAGCCCCGCCCCGCGCAGATGGCCGGAGCGCAGCGCATCGACCACGGCCATGGTGTCGACCACGCCGCCACGGCTGGTGTTGACCAGCAGCGTGCCGGCCTGCATCCGGGCGATGGCGGCGGCGTCGACCAGATGATGGGTGTGCTCGGTCAGCGGCACGTGCACACTGATCACGTCCGAACCGGACAGCACCGTCTCCTGCTCCACCACCGCGATGCCGTCCTCGGTGGTCGTGCCCGGCTCGCGCATCGGGTCGCAGCCGTGGACGGAGAAGCCCAGGGCGCGCGCCTTGCGGGCGGTGGCCGCGCCGATGCGCCCGAGGCCGATGACGCCGAAGCTGCGGCCGGCGATGCGGTGCAGCGGTTTGACGGGGGCCAGCGAGTACGTGCCCTCGCGGAGGTTCCGGTCCAGCTGCACGACGCCTCGGGCCAGGGACACCGCCAGCGCGACGGCATGATCGGAGACGTCTTCGGTGCCGTAGTCCGGCACGTTGGACACGGCGACTCCGAGCGCGGTCGCCGCCGCGAGGTCGACGGTGTCCACGCCGACGCCGTACCTGCCGACGGCCCGGACCGTCGGCAGGGCCTCGAGCACCCGTCGGGTGATGGGGGCGTACTGCACCAGCAGGGCGTCGGCGCCCTGGGCCGCGGCGATCACCTCGTCCTCGGTGCCGGCCTGAGCCCGCACCAGCTCGGCGCCGGCGGCGTCGGCGACCGTCTGCTCCTCGGTCGTGCGCTCCTGGTCCAGATCGGTGATGACGATCTTCATGCAGGTCCTCCTCGTCTCGGGTGCTCGGGTCCTCGGGTGCTCCGGCTCCCCGGGGATGTCGATCAGGCCGCGCCGCTGCGGAGCACCACGGCGCCGGGGCCGGCCAGGGAGATCCTGCCGTCTCCGTCGCGCGTGACCTCGCCGAACGCGGCGAGGACCTCCTTAGCGCGCGGTCCGGCGGTCAGCGGGCCGGTCCCGCGATGGGCGAGCACGCTCAGGTCTCCGCGGCGCAGCAGCACCGTCTCCTCGCCGAGGACGTCGACGCCGGTGCGGCGCAGGTCGGGATCGGTGAGGTCGGGGTGCCGGCGACGCAGCGCGATCAGGGTCCGGTACCACTGGAGCATCCGGGCGTGCTCGCCCTCGGCACGCTCGTCCCAGCGCAGCATCGCGGCCTCGAAGGTGGAGCGATCCTGGGGATCGGGCACCTCGGCGTCCCAGCCCATGGCGGCGAACTCCTCCGCGCGCCCCTGACTGACCAGCGGGCCGAGCTCGTCGTCATGGTCGGTGAAGTAGGTGAACGGGGTCGAGGCCGCCCACTCCTCGCCCTGGAACAGCATCGGGGTGCCCGGACCCAGCAGGATCAGGGCGATCGCGGCGGCGTGCTCACCGGCGGTCAGCGAGTGATGGATCCGGTCGCCGGCGGCGCGGTTGCCGATCTGATCGTGGTCCTGCAGGAAGGTCACGAAGGAATGGGCGTCGTAGGACGGCGAGCCGGGATCGACGGGATGACCCCACACCGTCCCGCGGAAGCTCGAGTACGTGCCGGTGTGCCGGAACACGCGGGCGAGGACCTTCGCCAGCACGTCGGCGGATCCGAAGTCGCCGTAGTAGCCCTGGCGCTCGCCGGAGATCCACGCGTGCACGCCGTGGTGGACGTCGTCGGCCCACTGCATGTCCATGCCGAGGCCACCGGCCGCGGTGGGCGTGACGGTGGTCGGATCGTTGCGGTCCGACTCCGCGATCAGGGTCAGCTCGCGACCGGTCTCGCTCTCCCAGACGGCGACGGCGTCGGCCAGCTCGGCCAGGAAGTGGCGTTCGGAGTCGTCGCGGAGCTCATGCACTGCATCGAGTCGCAGGCCGTCCAGGCCCAGGTCGACGAGCCACTGTCGTGCGCTGCCCAGCAGGAAGTCGCGGACGTGGCGGGAGCCGGGCTGGTCGAGGTTGATCGCCTGGCCCCACGGGGTCTCGTGCTGGTCGGTGAAGTAGGGGCCGAACTGCCCCAGATAGTTGCCGGCGGGTCCGAGATGGTTGTGCACCACGTCCAGGATCACCGCGAGACCGCGCTCATGGGCGGCGTCGAGGAACCGCGCCAGGCCGGCGGGGCCGCCGTAGGCGGCGTGGACCGCGTACAGCCCGACGCCGTCGTACCCCCAACCACGATCCCCGGGGAAGGTGGCCACCGGCATCAGCTCGACGGCGTCCACGCCGAGGTCGACGAGATCGTCGAGCCGCTCGATCGCGGAGTCGAACGTGCCTCCGTGCCCCTCGGGCCCCGCCGTGAAGGTCCCCACGTGCAGCTCGTAGAGCACGCGGCCGCGCAGGCCGCGTCCCGCCCAGCCGACGGATCCGCCCAGCAGCCGGGGGTCGACCACCTCGCTGTCGCTGTGGACGCCGTCGGGCTGGGAGAGCGACCGGGGATCGGGCAGCCAGCGCTCGTCGTCATCGAGACGGAAGGCGTAGCGGGCTCCGGGGACGGCGGGGACGTCGTCGAGGGTGAACCAGCCGTCCCCGGCCGGACGCATCGCGTGCTCGTTCCCGTCGATCCGGACAGTGACGGCATCGGCCGAGGGCGCCCACAGCTGGTAGCGGTCGTAGGCGCGCGGGGCCACCGGAGCAGGGACGGGGTCGTTCATCGCGACTCCTGGGCAGGAGGGGACGGGTGGGACGGGGCGGATTCCGCGGCGCCGCACCGGACCAGCAGGGCGACCGGCCCGTCGGCCAGGAGCTCGTCCAGGGCGAGCCGCCCGCCGTCGAACTCCGCGCCGCCGAGGGTGTCGCGCCAGCGGCCGTCGGGGAGGGCTATCCAGGCATCGCCCCATCCGCCCCGCTGGGCGAGGCCGTGGGCGAGACGGGTGACGACGGTGACGACCTCGACGGGTCCCTCTCCGCGGGCCCGGCCGAAGGCGACGGCGTGGGCGGTGGTGGTGGGCAGCGGCCGGTAGGTGGCCTCACGCCCCTGGAACAGCTCCGGCCGCTCCCGGCGCAGGACGAGCGCGCGGTGGGTCAGCCACAGCTTCTCGTCCCCGATCCCGTCGGGTCCCGCGCCGTCGATCATCCGCGCCAGCCTTTCGGCGTGTCCGGCATGGTCGACGGACCGGCGGTTGTCGGGGTCCACGAGCGAGAGGTCGACGGTCTCGTTGCCCTGGTACACGTCGGGCACCCCGGGCATCGTCAGCTGGATCAGCTTCTGGCCCAGGATCGCGGTGCGCTGGACCGCCAGCGTGCGCCGGGTCCAGTCCGTCAGGATGCGGTCGACCTCGTCGTGCGCCAGCGCCGCCCGGCCCAGGTCAAGCACCTGCTGCTCGTACTCCGTGTCCTGGTCGGTCCAGGTGGTGTGGGTCTTGGCCTCGCGCATCGCCTTGACCAGGTACTCCTCGAGCCGCTCGGCGGTGATCCGGGGTGCGTCGGAGCCGGGCAGGTCCCAGCAGGCGGCGAGGGTCTGCCACAGCAGCAGCTCGATGGCGCCGTCGACCCGGTCCCCGCGCACCTCGGCGGTGACCCGGTCGAGGTCCTGGACCACCAGCGCCCACTCCAGCGGTTGCTCGGTGAGCACGGCCAGGCGGGCGCGCACGTCCTCGCTGCGCTTGGTGTCGTGCGTGGACAGGGTGGTCATGGTGTCGGGCCAGGTGAGGACCATCGTCTGGGCGTGATCGTGGAGATCGTCGGGCTCGACGCCGATGTGCTCCGGATCCGAGCCCACCTCGTTGACCGCCAGGAAGCGGGTGTAGCGGTAGAAGGCTGTGTCCTCGAACGCCTTGGCGTGCACGGGGCCGCAGGTCTGGGCGAAGCGGACGATCACCTCGGCGCGCGCCGGGCTCTCGGTGCGGCCCGCACTGCCGACCTCGTCCCCGCACACCAGGGCCACGACGGTCTCCAGGGTCGTCACCAGGTCCTCGTCGTCGCCGAGCTCGCGCTGAGCTCTCTCGGCCGCCTGCTCGATCACGGCGCGCTCGGAACCGGGGGCGGGTTCGCCGGGGACGATGTAGGCCCGGTACCGGTCCATGGCCGACAGCAGGGCCATGACCGTCTTCTGGATGTTGCGCCGGGTGGTGTCCCGCAGCCGGATGTCCTCCTGGCAGATGGCGTAGATCAGGGAGGTCAGTCGTTCGATCTCGGCCCAGAGACTGGTGGAGATGATGTGCTCGGTGGACTCCCGGGCGATCTCGGAGAACGGCCGCAGGTCACCGGTGCGGCGCTGCCAGAGGTGGGTCAGTCCCAGAGCGCCGTGCGGATCGTGGAAGAGGCCCCCGACCCTCCACAGGGCGTCATAGCCGGTGGTGCCGGCACAGGGGAAATCGCCGGGCAGGCGCTCCTCGCCCTCGAGGATCTTCTCCACCACGGTCCACGCCCCGCCGGTGGCGTCCTCGAGGTCACGCAGATAGCCGCGAGGGTCGGTGAGGCCGTCGGGATGGTCGATCCGGTACCCGTCGATGATCCCCTCGGCCTGCAGCCGCAGCAGCGTGGCGTGCGTCGCCTCGAACACGTGCGGCAGCTCCACGCGGACCGCCGCGAGGGTGTCGACATCGAAGAAGCGACGGTAGTTCAGCTCGTCGTCCGCGACCTTCCAGTAGGCCAGGCGGTACCACTGGCGTTCCAGCAGATCGGCCAGCCCCAGGTGCTCGGTGCCCTCGGCGACGGGCAGGACATGGTCGTAGTAGCGCACCACGGTCTCGGTGCTGGTCGTGCCGTCGGCCTGTGGGATCTCCTCCTCGCCCACGGTGATCTCGTCGTCGGCCAGGACGGCGCCGATCGGGCGGCCCAGCACGGGCACCAGGATGGATCGCTCGGCCGACGGATCGAGGTCGAACCAGTCGGCGAACGGCGAGCGCGGGCCGTCGCGGAGCACTGACCACAGCGCACGGTTGTGCCAGATCGGGGTGGGGATCGCCATGTGGTTGGGCACCACGTCGACGATCATGCCCATCCCGTGCGCATGGGCGGCGTCGGCGAGGCGACGCAGCGCGTCCTCGCCGCCGATCTCCGCGCTGATCCGCGAGTGGTCGACGACGTCGTACCCGTGGGTGGAGCCCGGCGCGGCCTGGAGGACGGGGGAGCAGAAGACGTGCCCGACGCCGAGCCGGGCCAGATAGGGCACCAGGGCAGCGGCGTCGTCGGCCGTGAACCCCTCGTGCAGCTGGAGCCGATAGGTCGAGGTCGGGACAGCCGCCGCGCGGGCGCTGTCCGGGGGCGGAGGGGCGAGGTCGCGGGTCACGGCGGGCTGCTCTCCTTATGGGGGCGGAGCCTCCGGCGCGGAGGCTCCCGGATCAGGCGCGGACGGGCTGGTCGAAATCCTCGGCCGGTGAGCTCTCCCCGTCGAGATCCATCGGCGGGCGCATGAGGATCAGCAGCGAATGCCCCGCCCGCGACAGGGTCTCCCCGGCCGAGACCTGAGCGCCGAGGTCCAGGGCGCCGCCGGTCCCCAGGACGACCGTCCAGCGCTCCCCGTGATCCTCGGGTGGCAGCGTGAAGTCGACGGCGTTGCCGGAGGCGTTGAACATGACCAGTGCCGAGTCCCCGACGATGCGCTCACCGCGCGAGTTCGGCTCGGGAATGGCAGAGCCGTTGAGGAACATGGTCAGGCACTTGTTCTCGGCGGCATCCCAGTCCTCGGCGGACATCTGGGCGCCGTCGGTACCGATCCATTCGACGTCCGGCAGGGACGATTCGGCGTCGTCGCGCACGTCGCCCTGCAGGAAGCGGCGCCGGCGGAAGATCGGATGCTCACGGCGCAGAGCGATCATCTGCTGGGTGAACCAGAGCATCTCGCGCTGATCGGAGTCCAGATCCCAGTCCATCCACGAGATCTCGTTGTCCTGGCAGTAGGTGTTGTTGTTGCCGCCCTGGCTGCGGCCCATCTCGTCGCCGTGGAGGATCATCGGCACGCCCTGGCTGACCAGCAGCGTGGCCATCAGATTCTTGGCGCGTCGAAGCCGCAGCGCCAGGACGTCCTCGTCCTCGGTCTCGCCCTCGGCACCCGAGTTCCAGGAGCGGTTGTGGCTCTCGCCGTCGTTGTTGTCCTCGCCGTTGGCCTCGTTGTGGCGTTCGTTGTAGGACACCAGATCGCGGAGGGTGAACCCGTCGTGCGCGGTGACGAAGTTGATCGAGGCGATGGGGGTACGGCCTGAGTGCTGGTAGAGATCCGAGCTGCCGGCGAGGCGGGAGGTGAAGTCCCCGATCACGCCGGGCTCGGAGCGGTGGAAGTCGCGCACCGTGTCGCGGTAGCGGCCGTTCCACTCCGACCACAGCGGCGGGAAGCCGCCCACCTGGTAGCCGCCCTCGCCGAGGTCCCACGGCTCGGCGATGAGCTTGACCTGGGAGATGATCGGATCCTGCTGGATGATGTCGAAGAACGCCGAGAGCCGGTCCACCTCGTGCAGCTCGCGCGCGAGGGTGGAGGCCAGGTCGAAGCGGAAGCCGTCCACGTGCATGTCGGTGACCCAGTACCGCAGCGAGTCCATGATCAGCTGCAGCACGTGCGGGGTACGCATCAGCAGCGAGTTCCCGGTGCCGGTGGTGTCGTAGTAGTGAGCCTTGTCGTCCTCGACGAGGCGGTAGTACGCGGCGTTGTCGATGCCCCGGAAGCACAGGGTGGGGCCCATGTGGTTGCCCTCGGCGGTGTGGTTGTAGACCACGTCGAGGATCACCTCGATGTCCGCCTCGTGCAGGTTCTTGACCATCTGCTTGAACTCCTGGACCTGCTGCCCGGGAGCGTCCGCGTAGGCGTACTCGTTGTGCGGCGCGAAGAAGCCGATCGTGTTGTAGCCCCAGTAGTTGCGCAGATCCTTCTCCAGGAGATGGCCGTCCTGGACGTACTGGTGGACCGGCATCAGCTCGACGGCGGTCACGCCGAGCTCGGTGAGGTGTTCGATGATCGCCGGGTGGCCCATGGCCACGTAGGTTCCGCGGATGCTGTCATCGAGATCCGGATGCTGCATGGTCAGGCCCCTGACGTGGGCCTCGTAGATCACGGTCTCGTGGTAGTCGTGCGCCGGGGGATGGTCGTTGCCCCAGTCGAAGAAGGGGGAGACGACCACGGAGTGCATCGTGTGCTCGGCCGAGTCCTCGGTGTTGCGCTGATCCGGATCGTCGAACTGGTAGCTGTACAGCGAGGGGTGGTTGCTCGCCATGCCCGTGATGGCCTTCGCGTACGGGTCCAGCAGGAGCTTCGACGGGTCGCAGCGGTGACCGGCCTCGGGATCGAACGGGCCGTGGACGCGGTATCCGTAGCGCTGTCCCGGCTGGACGGACGGCAGGTAGACATGCCACACGAAGGCATCGACCTCGGTGATCTCGACCGCGGTCTCCCCGCCGTCCTCGTCGATCAGGCACAGCTCGACGCGCTCGGCGACCTCCGAGAAGAGGGCGAAGTTGGTGCCGGAGCCGTCGAAGGTGGCGCCCAGCGGGTATGACTGACCGGTCCAGATCTGCATGGCTTCAGGGTAACCGTGCCGCGCGATATCCGGTTCGGGTTCTCCGCCTGTCAGGCTCTCCGCCTACCGAGTGGCCGGGGCGGCAACCGGCCGGGCCGGCCTCCGGGTGCGACGGGGCAGGTCGCAGAGGTGGCGGTCGCAGAGGCGGCCATCGACCACTGGAACGACGACAGCCCCGGCCGACGGGCCGAGGCTGCACAGGTACTTCGGTGGTGGGCGATACTGGGTTCGAACCAGTGACCTCTTCCGTGTCAGGGAAGCGCGCTACCGCTGCGCCAATCGCCCATACGCCCGGAGGCGCGAGGAGGAGTGGAGCGGACAACCGGACTCGAACCGGCGACCCTCACCTTGGCAAGGTGATGCTCTACCAACTGAGCTATGTCCGCACATCGGCTGAGCCGACGAGGGAACACGATATGCGGGCCCCGCCTCCTGGCGCAAATGCTGATGGCCTGCAGTGCCGGACGTCACGGTGCGAGGCGGAGTGTGGTCGCGAATCGGCTGCAGGGGTGGTCGCGAATCGGCTGTACCGGCTGCCGGCCGGCGCCGGAGCGTGCGGGCCCGTGCGGGAGTATGCGGGACTGTGTGGGAGGCAGTGTCGGAGCCGCTGAACGGTGGAGTGGTCGAGGTGGCCGGGGCGGCGTAGTGCGGCGAGAGTGCCGCCGGGCCGCCCTCAGGACGACATAGCTCACATCGCCGCAGGGCGATTCGGCCCGCGAGGTTCGTGTAAGCTTCTGCGAGTCCACTCGAGAGGGTGGCCAGCACCTTCGGGCGATTGGCGCAGTGGTAGCGCGCTTCCTTCACACGGAAGAGGTCACTGGTTCGAACCCAGTATCGCCCACGGCGCGATCTCCGGATCGTTGCATTGCGGACATAGCTCAGTTGGTAGAGCATCACCTTGCCAAGGTGAGGGTCGCCGGTTCGAGTCCGGTTGTCCGCTCCGGGAGCGGCGCGCCCGACGCGAGTCGGGAGCGCCGTTTCGTATGATGCAGGAGCATTTCCCGGTGGGTTGGCCGAGAGGCGAGGCAACGGCCTGCAAAGCCGTGTACACGGGTTCGAATCCCGTACCCACCTCCATCGGCGCTCCCGGGCGCCGGTAGGGGCGATTGGCGCAGCGGTAGCGCGCTTCCCTGACACGGAAGAGGTCACTGGTTCGAACCCAGTATCGCCCACCACCCCGAACGGCCCCGTCGTCCTCATCGGGCGGCGGGGCTGTTCGCTGTGCGGAGCGTGATGGGCGACCTCGTGCCGCCCAGCGTCCCCGCCGCACAACATGCCGCCCGCCCGTCGCGCCGGCCCGATTGCCCGGGCCCGTCCCGCCGGCCCGCCTCGATGGGCCCCCGCTGGCTCGCCTTCCCGGGCCCGTCCCGCCGGCCCGCTTCGATAGAGCGCTCGATACCGCGTGAACTGACGTTTTCCGGCCCGCTTGAGGTCAGTTCACGCGGTATCGACAGGGTGAGGCCAGGGACGAGCGGCCGGGGCCTCGAAGAGCTCGGGCCCGGGGGTCAGGGAACTCGTCCTTCGTCACGGGCGTTCCTCACGCGCCCGACAGGTCCGGGTGCCCACCGTGGGGCGGTCGGCGGGGGCGGTTGCGTGACCGTACGATGGTCTGCGGAGCCGGCATCGTCGGCCGGCTCGACCCGAACCCAAGGAGCATTCCCGTGGCCCAGATCGCCATCACCCTCGACGGATCCCCGCATCGACTCGAGGAAGGGACCACGGGCACCGCGCTCTTCGAGGGGCGCACCGAGATCATCGCCCTGCGTATCGACGGCGAGCTGCGTGATCTCGAGACGACCCTCGCCGACGGTCAGGTGGTCGAGGGCGTCGACATCTCCAGCGAGGACGGACTCTCCATCCTCCGTCACTCGGCCGCGCACGTGCTCGCCCAGGCAGTGCAGAAGGCGAACCCCGAGGCCAAGCTCGGTATCGGTCCGCCCGTGGCCGACGGCTTCTACTACGACTTCGAGGTCGCCGAACCCTTCACTCCCGAGTCGCTCAAGGCTCTCGAGAAGGAGATGGGGCGCATCGTCAAGCAGGGGCAGCGTTTCGTGCGCCGCGAGATCAGCGACGAGGACGCCCGTGCCGAAGAGGCCTCCGAGCCGTACAAGCTCGAGCTGATCGGGCTGAAGTCCAGTGCCGAGGACGCCGCCGAGGGCGCCGACGTCGAGGTGGGTGCCGGCGGGCTGACCATGTACGACAACGTCGACCGCCGCGGCGAGGTGGTCTGGACCGACCTGTGCCGGGGTCCGCACCTGCCGAGCACCAAGCACATCGGCAACGGCTTCGCGCTGACCCGCTCCGCGGCCGCCTACTGGCGCGGCAGCGAGAAGAACCCGATGCTGCAGCGCGTCTACGGCACCGCCTGGCCCACCAAGGACGAGCTGAAGGCCTACCAGGAGCGGGTCGCCGAGGCCGAGCGCCGTGACCATCGCCGTCTGGGCAGTGAGCTGGATCTGTTCTCCTTCCCCGATGAGATCGGCTCCGGGCTGCCGGTGTTCCATCCCAAGGGCGCGATGATCAAGATGGAGATGGAGGACTACTCCCGTCGCCGCCACGTCGAGGCCGGGTACTCCTTCGTCTCCACCCCGCACATCACCAAGAAGAACCTCTTCGAGACCTCCAAGCACCTGGAGTGGTACGCCGAGGGGATGTACCCCCCGATGCACGTGGACGAGGAGCACGACGCCGAGGGCAACGTCACCAAGCAGGGCCAGGACTACTACCTCAAGCCCATGAACTGTCCCATGCACAACCTCGTCTACCGTTCCCGGGGTCGCTCCTACCGTGAGCTGCCGCTGCGGCTGTTCGAGTTCGGCAGCGTCTACCGCTACGAGAAGTCCGGCGTGGTGCACGGGCTCACCCGCGCCCGCGGCTTCACCCAGGACGACGCCCACATCTACACCACCCGCGAGCAGATGCGCGACGAGCTGGCGAGCCTGCTGGGCTTCGTGCTGGACCTGCTGCGCGACTACGGCCTCGACGACTTCTACCTCGAGATGTCCACTCGCGACCCGGAGAAGTCTGTCGGCGACGACGCGACCTGGGAGGAGGCGACCCGCACCCTGGAGGAGGTCGCCACCGCCTCGGGCCTCGAGCTCGTCCCGGATCCCGGCGGCGCCGCCTTCTACGGGCCCAAGATCTCCGTGCAGGCCAAGGACGCCATCGGCCGCACCTGGCAGCTCTCGACCATCCAGCTGGACTTCTTCGAGCCGGAGCTGTTCGAGCTGGAGTACACCGCGCCCGACGGCTCGCGTCAGCGTCCGGTGATGATCCACCGGGCCCTGTTCGGGTCGATCGAACGGTTCTTCGGTGTGCTGCTGGAGCACTACGCGGGGGCTTTCCCGGTGTGGCTCGCCCCGGTCCAGGTGGTCGGCGTCCCCGTCGCCGCCGAGTACGCGCCCTACCTCGAGGGGGTCGCGGCCAAGCTGCGGGCCCACGGGGTGCGCGTCGAGGTGGACTCCTCCGACGACCGCATGCAGAAGAAGATCCGCACCCACACCAAGGAGAAGGTCCCCTACCTCCTCATCGCCGGTGGCGAGGACCAGGAGAAGGGCGCGGTCTCCTTCCGTCTGCGCGACGGCAGCCAGGACAACGGCATCGACGTCGACGAGGCCGTCGAGCGGATCGTGACCTCGATCCGGGAGAAGGCACAGGTGTGAGGGCCGAGGATCCACGCGATTTCGCGGGCGAGCCCGACGACACCCAGCGGCTGTGGACCCCGCACCGCATGGCGTACATCGGCGGGGAGAACAAGCCTGCCGACCCCGACGACGGTGATCAGTGTCCCTTCTGCTCCGCGCCGCAGCGCACGGATGAGGAGGCGCTGATCGTCCACCGCGGCGAGGTGGCCTACGCGGTCCTGAACCTCTACCCGTACAACGCCGGGCACCTGCTGATCTGTCCGTACCGTCACGTCGCCGATTACACCGACCTCGACGACGCGGAGGTGCGGGAGGTCGCCGAGCTCACCCGCACCGCGATGCGGGTCATCCGGGAGGTCTCCGGCCCGGCCGGCTTCAACCTGGGGATGAACCAGGGGCCGGTCGCCGGTGCCGGTATCGCCGCGCACCTGCACCAGCACGTGGTCCCGCGCTGGATGGGCGATGCGAACTTCCTGCCCATCGTCGGCCGCACCAAGGCCGTCCCGATCCTGCTGGCGGACACGCGTCGGCTCTACGCCGACGCCTGGCCCTGAGCTAGCATGACCGAGGTCCGGGCGGCCGGGACGAGCGGGCACGGAGCACCCGGACGCCGCAGTCGGCACCGGGGGAGCGAGAGGAGACCGCAGCGATGAGCACCACCGGAGCCCCGCCGCGCCGACCGGGACAGCCCGATCCCGGATACGCCTACGACGTCGAGCGCGTCGATCCCCGAGCGCCGGGTCGGATGGGGGAAGCCGGGCCGCTGCGGATACGGCGTCGTCGCCCCTGGGTGCGCTGGGTCTTCTTCACGCTGACCTTCCTCGGCCTCGCGGGTGTGGCCGTCCTGCTGTACTTCTTCGTGATCCTCCCGCTGGGCTTCGGGACCTCCCTGGTCGCCTTCACCTCGGCGCTCGTGCCCGTGGCGATCGTGTTCACCGCCGTGTGGTGGATCGACCGGTACACGCCGCAGCCGCGCTCGTCGGTCATCTACGCCTTCGTCTGGGGCGCGGCCGGGTCGGTGGCCCTGACCTTCCTCTTCGGTGGGATGTTCACCTCCTGGATCAGCCCCAGCGAACCCAGCGAGGTCACTGCGTCCTTCCTGGGAGCGGTGATCCAGGCGCCGGTGATCGAGGAGTCGATGAAGTCCTTCGGGCTGGTCGCGCTGCTGATCTGGGGTCGCAAGTACATCGCCGGACCGATCGACGGCGTGGTCTATGCCGCGCTGATCGGCGGCGGCTTCGCGTTCACCGAGAACATCCTCTACTTCGGCCGGTCCTTCCACCAGGCGCAGGCCGCCGGGGAGGTCGCCGTGTTCTGGGAGACCTTCTTCCTGCGCGGCGTGCTCTCTCCGTTCGCCCACGTCTGCTTCACCGCGCTGTGCGGGCTGGGCCTCGGGATCGCGGCCGAGCGCCGTTCCCTGATGCTCTACTTCGGGCTCGGTATCGGGGGGCTCTCGCTGGGCATGGTCCTGCACGCGCTGTGGAACGGCTCGAGCTTCTTCCTCGAGGTCGATCCCCAGAACCCGCTGGGCGGATTCCTGCGCTACTACGTGAGCGTGCAGGTGCCGATCTTCGTGCTGCTGGTCGCGATCGTGCTGTTCCTGCGATTGCGCGAGCGCCGCATACTGCGCCGCCAGCTCTCGGACTACGGCCGCTCGGGCTGGTTCGCCCCGCCCGAGGTGGACATGCTGGTCGCCATGGGAAAGCGCCGCAAGGCGGAGAAGTGGGCCGCCCGTCATGGCGCGGTGGCCAGGATGGCGATGCGCGATCTTATCCGCGCCTCCATCGAGCTGGGCATGGAGCGCAACAGCGTGCTGCACGGCAAGCCATCGGCCAAGACACGGCGCCGCGAACGCGAGCTGCTCGAGCGGATCACCGCCGATCGCCGTCTGATCGGGTCTCTGACCCAGCCCGTCGTGCGCACCGCCGATACGGCCTCGTAGCAGCGCGCACGGAGGACGTGCAGCGCGCAGCCCTGCGAGTGCGGGGGAGCCGACCAGCTCGCCAGGGCACGGGCACGACGAGGGCCCCGGGGAAGTGGCACTAGAATGGGGCGGCATTCCGCCGGAGGCCGGCGGGCGAGTCGGGAGGAGAGAGATGTCAGGGCACTCGAAGTGGGCGACCACCAAGCACAAGAAGGCTGTCATCGATGCCAAGCGCGGCAAGCTGTTCGCCAAGCTGATCAAGAACATCGAGGTCGCCGCGCGCATGGGTGGACCCGACCCCACTGCGAACCCGACGCTCTTCGACGCCATCCAGAAGGCCAAGAAGACCTCCGTCCCCAATGACAACATCGACCGCGCCGTCAAGCGCGGCGGAGGCCTGGACGGCGGCGCCGTCGACTACGAGACGCTGTGGTACGAGGGGTACGCGCCGGGCGGCGTCGCAGTGCTGGTGGAGTGCCTGACCGACAACAAGAACCGCGCCGTCTCCGAGGTGCGCCTCGCCTTCAACCGCAACGGCGGGAACATGGCCGATTCCGGCTCCGTCTCCTACCTGTTCGAGCGCAAGGGCATCGTGACCCTCCCGCGGGGCGACCAGACCGAGGACACCCTGCTCGAGGTCGTCCTCGATGCCGGCGCCGAGGAGATCCGCGACGAGGGCGAGACGTTCGAGATCGTCTCCGAAGCCACCGACGTGGTCGCCGTGCGCACAGCGCTGCAGGAGGCGGGCATCGACTACGACAGCGCCGAGGCGCAGTTCGTGCCGACCATGCGCACTCCCGTCGACCTCGACGGCGCCCGGAAGGCGCTGCGCCTGATCGATGCCCTCGAGGACAGCGACGACGTCCAGAACGTCTTCTCGAATCTCGACATCCCTGACGACGTCGCCGCGCAGCTCGACGACGCCGAGTGATCCCGGTGGACGCGGGAGCCCGCAGGGAGCCGGCGGCCCCCGCGACACCTGTCCGCGTCCCTGACCGGCCGGGCGGGCACCGATGACCATGCGAGTGCTCGGGATCGACCCCGGCCTGACCCGGTGCGGGATCGGCGTGATCGACTCCACCGGTGCTCGCCGAGCGCGACTCGTCCACGCCGGTGTGGTCCGCTCCGATGCCGCCGACGGGATCGACCACCGCCTGCTCGCGATCACCCGCGGGCTGCGCAGCGCGATCGAGGAGTACGCCCCCGACGTCGTCGCCGTCGAACGCGTCTTCAGCCAGAACAACATCTCCACCGTGATGGGCACAGCGCAGGTCTCCGGTCTGGCGATCGTGGAGGCCGCCGAACGCGGGATACCGATCGCGATGCACACACCCTCCGAGGTGAAGGCCGCGGTCACCGGCAGCGGCCGGGCCGACAAGAAGCAGATCCAGACGATGCTCGTCAAGCTGCTCGGACTCGACGCGCCTCCGCAGCCGGCCGACGCCTCCGACGCGGTGGCGATCGCTCTGACGCAGCTGTGGCGCGGCCCCGGACCCGTCAGCCTCGACTCGACCGGCGGAGCCCGCACCAGCGCACAGGCAGTGTGGGCCGAGGCGGAGCGGAAGGCTCGACGCGCCCGGGAGCGGTCCACCTCCCGGCACTGATCGAACACCCGTTCTAGAGTGGCCTCGTGATCGCATCCCTGACCGGGCGAGTGGCCCGTATCGACCTCGACGCCCTCGTCCTGGACGTCGGCGGCGTGGGCTACCTCGTCCGCACCACCCCCCAGGCGCTGAGCGCGACCCGCCACGGCGTCGAACTCACCCTGCACACCGAGCTCGTCGTCCGCGAGGACTCCATGACTCTGTTCGGCTTCCCGCATCCCGAGGAGGCCGAGACCTTCCGCATCGTGCAGTCCGTCTCCGGGATCGGGCCGCGGACGGCGCTCGCGGTCCTCGCCGTCCTGGACCCCGAGGAGCTGCGCCGCGCCGTCGCCGACCAGGACGTCAAGACGATCGCCCGCACCCCCGGCATCGGTCCCAAGGTCGCCAGTCGCATGCTGCTCGAACTGGGCGGCAAGCTGCCCGCCCCCGTCGGCGCCGGAGCCTCCGGAGCCCCTGGGGCCTCTGGGGGAGATGCGGAGGCGGCCCCGGCGGCGGGCGTCGATGCGGACGTGGTCGAAGCTCTCGCCGGGCTGGGCTGGGCCGAGAAGGCTGCTGCCTCCGCCGTCGAGGGCGTGCGCGCTGACGAGGGGGAGGGGCTGGACGCCGCCGAGCTCCTTCGCCACGCCCTGCGACGCCTGGGAGGCAGCCGATGACACCCGAGGACGACGAGGTCGCACTGGAACCCTCCGCCGGCGCTCCTGCGCACGACCGCGACGGGAGCTCCGTGACGAACCCGGAGTCCGCGCCCCCGGAGCGCACGGCCGAGGCGGCGCTGCGGCCGCGCCGGCTGGATGAGTTCGTCGGCCAGCAGATCGTGCGCGACCAGCTCTCGCTGGTGCTGGACGCCGCGACCGCACGGGGCCGTTCCCCCGAGCACATGCTGCTGTCGGGTCCGCCGGGGCTGGGCAAGACCACGCTGGCGATGATCATCGCCGCCGAGCTGTCCGCCCCGCTGCGCATCACCTCGGGCCCTGCCATCCAGCACGCCGGGGACCTCGCCGCCATCCTCTCTTCGCTCGACGAGGGTGAGGTGCTCTTCATCGACGAGATCCACCGCCTCGCGCGCCCCGCCGAGGAGATGCTCTACATCGCCATGGAGGACTTCCGCGTGGACGTGGTGGTCGGCAAGGGCGTCGGCGCCACCTCCATCCCCCTGGACCTGCCGCCCTTCACGACGGTCGGGGCCACCACCCGGGCAGGCCTGCTGCCCGCGCCCCTGCGCGACCGCTTCGGCTTCATCGGCCACCTGGACTTCTACGCCCCGCACGAGCTGCGTGAGGTCGTCCGCCGCTCCGCGCTCCGTCTCGAGGTCGATCTTGTCGAGGAGGCCGGGGTGGAGATCGCCTCCCGCTCCCGGGGCACGCCCCGCATCGCGAACCGTCTGCTGCGCCGGGTGCGCGATTGGGCACAGGTGCGCGGCAGCGGCCGTCTGGATCTCGCCGCCGCGAGGGAGGCTCTGCGCGTGTACGAGGTCGACGAGCGAGGGCTGGACCGCCTGGATCGCGCCGTGCTCTCCGCCCTGTGCGGCCGCTTCGCCGGCGGCCCGGTGGGCCTGTCGACGCTCGCCGTGGCGGTCGGGGAGGAGACCGAGACGGTCGAGACGATGGTGGAGCCGTACCTGGTGCGGGAGGGTTTCCTCCTGCGCACTCCGCGCGGGAGAGCCGCGGCTCCGGCGGCCTGGACGCATCTGGGTCAGGAGCCACCGGAGGGTCCGGAGGGCACCGCGCCGATGCTCGGCCGGTTCTGAGACCCAGGCGGCAACGGGACGGACCGGATCGGGGTCGTCGTCGCGCAACGGCTGGGAGGAACGTCCCGACTCGGCGGGTACAGTGGGATGGTCAGCCGTCCGCGGCAGGGCCGTTGCTCGCGCAGAACATGCCGGGACCGCCGCTGTCCGCCGAAAGGAAATCCGTGGAATCCCTCCTTCCTCTCCTGCTCATCTTCGCAGTCATGATGCTGCCCCTGCTGTTCATGTCGAACCGCCAGAAGAAGATGCAGCGCAAGCAACAGGAGCTGGTCAACGCCCTGGGCGTCGGCGACGAGGTCCGCACGCACTCCGGTTTCTACGGCCTGATCGTCGATTCCTTCGACGACATCGTGATCCTGGAGTCCGAGAACGGCGCCCAGACCAAGTGGGCCCGTCAGGCCATCGCCATGAAGGTCGACCCGGAGGGTCTGGACGACGAGAACCTCGACGAGGATGCCGATGACGAAGCGCTCGAGGGCGAGAGCTCTGCGAACCGCGGTGATGTTCCGGGCGTGACCACGTCCGACGACGCCGCCCGCGACGAGGACCGTCGCGACCGCTGAGCGGTGCCCCGAACCACCCGTGATCTCTCCGTCGTCCTGAGGAACTCTGCCCCATGCCCGCACGTCGCATCGCCCTAGCGGCCCTCGCGGTGCTGATCCTGCTGCTGGGCGGCGGGATCGGTGCCGGGGTCGCCAAAGGTGGCTGGGAACCAGCCCCTGAGCTCGCACTCGACCTCGAGGGCGGCACCCAGGTCATCCTCCAGGCCGAGTCCCGCGACGGCGCGCAGATCGATCCGGCCGCCATGGAGCAGGCTCGTCAGATCATCTCCCAGCGCGTCAACGCCCTGGGCGTCGCGGAGACGCAGATCAGCATCCAGGGCGGGACGAACATCGTCATCGACGTCCCCGGACAGCTGGACCAGGAGACCTCAGAAGCCCTCCGGCAGACCGCCGCGATGTCCTTCCGCCCGGTGCTGGGCGTGGTCGCCCCCGAGAGCGCCGGCGCCTCCGACGGCGGCGGCTCCGACGCCGGTGGGCTCTCGGACTCCGGCGGCGGATCGGACACGGGCTCCGGCTCCGAGACGACCGACCAGACGTCCTCCGCTCCGGCGGATCCCTCGCAGCAGAAGTTCGACGGGCCGGTCAGCGGCGACTCCTCGCTCGCTCCGCAGGAAGCCCCGGCCGAGGGTGAGCTGCAGTACCCGGCGTGGTCGATGGACTGGCTCACCCCGGAGCTGCAGACCGAGCTGATGAACGTCGACTGCACCGATCCGGCCGCTCAGCAGGAGAAGGTCTCCGACGCCGCCGCCGATGAGCCGGTCGTCGCCTGCGACACGGCGGGCACGCAGAAGCTGCTGCTCGGGCCGGAGGTGGTGGCCGGTTCCGCGATCGAGGATGCCGGTGTCGCCTCCGACATGACTCCCACCGGGCAGCCCACCGGCTACTACGTCGTGAACATGAGCTTCCACGAGGAAGGGTCACAGGCCTTCGCGGACATGACCTCCGCGCTGTACAACGGCGAGGGGGCGACCCAGGCCTTCGGCATCGTGCTGGACGGGCTGGTGATCTCCGCGCCGCAGGTCCAGGAGCCCTCGACGGGCGGTGAAGCCTCGATCTCGGGGAACTTCTCCCAGGAGGAGGCGAGCCAGCTGTCCGATCAGCTGCGCTTCGGCGCGCTGCCGCTGGAGTTCGAGGTCGCCTCGGAACAGCAGATCTCCGCGACCCTCGGTGCCGACCAGCTCCAGATGGGACTGATCGCGGGTCTCATCGGCCTCGCCCTGGTCGTCGCCTACGCCTTCTTCCAGTATCGGGCGCTGGCGCTGGTGACCACGGCCAGCCTCCTGGCGATGGGCACGCTCACCTACGGCGTGCTGACGGTGCTCTCGAACCTCCCCGAGATCGGGTACCGCCTGTCACTGGCCGGCGTCGTCGGCCTGGTGGTGGCCATCGCTTTCACCGCGGACTCGTTCATCGTCTACTTCGAACGCGTCCGTGACGAGATCCGCGAGGGCAGGGGCATCGTCGCGGCCGTCGACCATGGGTGGAACCGCGCCAAACGCACGATCCTCGCCTCCGACTCGGTCAACCTGATCGCCGCGATCGTGCTCTACATCCTCTCGACCGGCAGCGTCCGCGGCTTCGCCTTCGTCCTCGGTGTGACCACGGTGCTCGACCTCCTGGTCGTCTTCCTGTTCACCCACCCGATCCTGCAGGTCCTGGTGCGCACCCGGTTCTTCGGGAAGGGCCACCCCTGGAGCGGCCTGGACCCGGCGGTCCTGGGCCGCAGCGTCCCCGCCTACGCCGGTCGCGGCCGTCTGCGGTCCAGCGGCGGAGACGAGGACGAGGAGGAGCCCCGCGAGCCGCTGGCCGCGCGCAAGGCCCGCCTGGCCCGGGAGGCCGCCGAACGCGACGGCTCCGCCGAGGAACCATCCGGGGCCGGCGACGAACACCGGGCCGACGGCGGTGGCCCTGAGAACGACCCGGGGCGGGCGGACGGCTCCGGCCCGACCGACACGAGAGACGACGACTCCGAGGAGGAGAGCCGATGAGTGCGACCTTCTCCCGGATGGGCAATGACCTCCACGCGGGGCGTCGTACCGTCCCGATCGTGCGGCGCCGACGCACCTGGTACCTGATCAGTGTCGTGGTCGTGGTGATCCTGGCGGGGCTGGCCGTGCTGCGCGGACCCAACCTCGGCATCGAGTTCACCGGCGGATCGGAGTTCCAGGTCGCCGGTGTCAGCGATACCGACCAGGCCATCGCCCGGGACGTGGTGCGCGAGCAGCTGCCGGACAACGAGCCCAAGGTGACCGTTATCGGTCAGGACACGATGCGGGTCCAGACCGAACAGCTCGACTCCGGCCAGACGGCCGCACTGGCCGAGGACCTCGCCTCCGCCTACGGGGTGTCCACCGATACGGTCTCGACCTCGTACATCGGGCCGGTGTGGAGCACGGACATCACCCAGAAGATGCTCCGCGGGGTTCTCGTCTTCCTGGTGCTGGTCGCGGCCACGATGGCGCTGTACTTCCGCAACCTCAAGTCCTCCGCCGCGGCGATGACCGCGCTCGTGCACGACATGCTGTTCACCGCAGGGGTGTACGGAGTGGTGGGCTTCGAGATCACGCCCGGCACCGTGATCGGGTTCCTCACGGTGATGGGCTACTCCCTCTACGACACCATCGTCGTCTTCGACAAGGTGCGCGAGAACACGGCGGGCGTGACGGCACAGTCGACGGCGACGTACTCGGATCGGGTCGAGCTGGCCGCGAACCAGACCCTGGTGCGATCGATCAACACCTCGGTCGTCGCGCTGCTCCCGGTGGGATCGATTCTCTTCATCGGCGCCTTCCTGCTGGGAGCCGGGACGCTCAAGGACATCGCGCTCGCCCTGTTCATCGGCATCTTCGCCGGCACCTACTCCTCGATCTTCCTGGCCCCGGGTCTTCTCGTGGACCTGCGTTCCCGGGAGTCCGGCATCGCCGCGCACACCCGGCGGGTCGAGCAGGGGCGCCGCAGCGGCACCGTCGGCGATGAGTCCGGCACGGCCGATGACGCCGCCGGCGCGGACGACGCGGGCCCGGACGACTCGGACGCGGATGACTCTGACGCCGACAGATCGGACGAGGACGGCTCGGACGTGGACGGCTCGGACCAGGACCGCGGGGACGAGAACGGTGACCACGGCGATCCCGAGCACACGGAAGACGGGGATCGGAGCGAGCCCGACGCCGAGGGAGACCTCTCGGGGACCGGCGAACCGGCCGACGGCACGGCACGTCGCGAGCGCCGCCAGCCGCGCCGCACCACGCGCCGTGGCCGCAACGTCCCCGGACGGGGCTCGCGATGAGCGAGCCGGTGCCGTCCGCGGAGGAGATCGAGGAGCTGCGCGGCTCCCACATCACCGAGCACCCGGACTTCCCCGAACCCGGCGTCCTGTTCCGGGACATCACCCCGCTGCTGCGCGATGGCGCCGCCCTGCGCTCGGTCATCCGGTACTGGAGCTCGATCCTTCCCGACGGCATCGAGTACGTCGTGGGAACCGAGGCCCGCGGCTTCGTCCTGGGTGCCCCGCTCGCGTACGAGATGGGAGCCGGGTTCATCCCGGTGCGCAAGGCCGGCAAGCTCCCCGGCACCCCGGCGTCGCTCAGTTATGGCCTCGAGTACGGCAGTGCCGTCGTGCAGATCCCGCAGGATTCGCTCCCGGCCGGCGCCCGCACGCTGGTTGTCGACGATCTCCTGGCGACCGGGGGCACCGCCGCAGCCACCGTCGAACTCACCCGACGGTTCGACGTGGACCTGGTCGGTGCCTCCTTTCTCATCGAGCTGGAGGGCCTGCGCGGGCGCGACCGGCTCCCCGGGGTGCCTCTCACGACGGTCTGGTCCATCCCGAACTGAGCAGTGGGCGCATCCGGCCCGGCGCACCGGCGCCTGTTCGCCCTGCGAAGACGTCTCCGAGCAACCGGGAACGCGCGCGTAGACTGGAGGACCGAGCCAGGAGGTGCGCAGTGCAGGAGCGGTCCGTATCCGAGTCCACGGGAGCCGACGCCGTGGCGCCGGGTCCCGATCGCAGCGCGCCCGCCTCGCCCTCACCGCCCACTCCGCCGGCGCCCCCTGCGGCGTCCGCCCCGGCGGGTCAGAGCCAGGGACCGCGCAAGCCGCGCTCGCGGCTGTCGTTCTTCTCGCCCCGCTCCGGGACAGCGGACCCGCTGCTGGCGCCGCTGCTGGAGACCATGTCAGCGGTCAGCCCGAAGGAGAGCCTCGCCCTGGTCCAGCGGGCGTATGCGGTCGCCGAGCGCGCCCACCGCGGGCAGACGCGCAAGAGCGGCGATCCGTACATCACCCACCCGGTCTCGGTCGCGACGATCCTGGCGGAACTGGGCTCGCCGGCAGAAGTGGTGGCCGCGGCCCTGCTCCACGACACCATCGAGGACACCGACTACTCGCTGGATAAGCTCCGGGAGGAGTTCGGTGAGGTGATCGCCGTGATGGTCGACGGCGTGACCAAGCTGGACAAGGTCACCTACGGCGAAGCCGCGCAGGCCGAGACGGTCCGCAAGATGATCGTGGCGATGAGCCGCGACGTGCGGGTCCTGCTGATCAAGCTCGCCGACCGCCTGCACAACGCGCGGACCTGGAAGTACGTCCCCCCTGCCTCGGCCGAGCGCAAGGCCAAGGAGACGCTCGAGATCTACGCGCCGCTCGCGCACCGCCTCGGTCTGAACACCATGAAGTGGGAACTCGAGGACCGCTCGTTCCAGGTGCTCTACCCCAAGGTGTACGAGGAGATCGTCAGCCTCGTCGCCCAGCATGCACCGGCCCGGGACCAGTACCTCAGGACGGTCTCCTCCCAGATCCTCGAGGACCTGAAGAAGGCGAAGATCAAGGCCGAGGTCACCGGTCGACCCAAGCACTACTACTCGATCTACCAGAAGATGATCGTGCGGGGCCGGGACTTCACCGACATCTACGACCTGGTCGGGGTCCGGGTGCTGGTGGACACCGTGCGCGACTGCTATGGGGTTCTCGGCACGCTGCACGCGCGCTGGTCACCGGTCCAGGGCCGGTTCAAGGACTACATCGCCCTGCCCAAGTTCAACCTGTACCAGTCTCTGCATACCACGGTCATCGGCCCCACCGGAAAGCCCGTGGAGGTCCAGATCCGTACGCGCGAGATGCACCGGCGCGCCGAGTACGGCGTCGCGGCGCACTGGAAGTACAAGGCGATGGCCGGCCACGGCGGCGACGCGGCGTCGAAGCCCATCGCCAACGAGGCCGCCTGGCTGCGTCAGCTCATGGACTGGCAGAAGGAGACCACCGACTCCGGCGAGTTCCTGGATTCGCTGCGTTTCGAGATCAACACGCAGGAGGTGTACGTCTTCACCCCGAAGGGGGACGTGCTCGCGCTCCCGCAGGGATCGACACCGGTCGACTTCGCCTACACGGTGCACACGGAGGTCGGGCACCGCACCATCGGTGCCCGGGTCAACGGGCGCCTGGTCTCGCTCGAATCCGCGCTGTCCACGGGCGACGTGGTCGAGGTGTTCACCTCCAAGTCGCCGGACGCGGGGCCCAGCCGGGACTGGCTCGGCTTCGTCAAGTCTCCCCGTGCCCGCAGCAAGATCCGCCACTGGTTCTCCAAGGAACGCCGCGGCGAAGCGCTCGAGCGGGGGAAGGACGAACTGGCCAAGGCGCTGCGGCGCCAGGACATGCCGATGCGGCGGCTGCTGACCCACGACACGCTCGCCACGGTCGCCACCGATCTCAACCTTCCCTCGGTCGACTCGCTCTACACCTCCATCGGCGAGGGCCACACCGGCGCGCAGCACGTGGTGGAGAAGCTTCGGGCCGTCTTCGGCGGGTCGGACGGCGCCGAGGAGGACCTGGCGGAGATGACGCTGCCCTCCCGGGCGCGCTCACGGCCCAGCCGCTCCGAACGGCACACCGCGGAGACCGACCAGGGCGTGATCGTCGACGGCCAGACCGATCTCTGGGTCAAGCTCGCCAAGTGCTGCGCCCCAGTCCCCGGTGACCCCATCATCGGCTTCGTCACGCGCGGCTCCGGCATCTCGGTGCACCATTCGCGGTGTTCGAACGCGATCCAGCTGCAGGAGAGGCAGGCGGACCGGATCGTGGATGTGGCGTGGTCCGGCAGGCACAGCACGGCCTACCTGGTCCACATCAAGGTCGAGGCCCTGGACCGTCCGCGGCTCCTGACGGACCTCGCCCTGGTGATCTCCGAGCAGCAGGTGAATCTGCAGTCGGCCTCCGCACAGTCCAATTCGGACCGACTGGCCTCGACGTACTTCTCCTTCGAACTGGCCGATCCCTCCCATCTGCAGTCGGTCCTGGCACAGGTGCGTCGTGTCGAGGGCGTCTATGACGTCTACCGGGTCACCGGAGACGGCAAACCGGTCGGCTCGGAAGCCCCTCTGACCGTGAGCTGATCTCAGGCCGCCGTCTCTGCTGGCTCCAGCATCATCCGGCGCAGCCGGTGCCGTGCCTCGCGCGCTCCGGGATAGCGCTCCATCTCCCATAATCGCTGTTCGACCGCCCGCTCCGGGACGTGCCCGCTGGCGATCAGCCGGGTCAGCGCCGGCTGCGCCACGTGGTCGGGGCTGAACCGCAGCAGGTCGACGGCGGTGCGGACCGGCTCGGTGACCGGGGCCCCGCCGATCGTCTCCACCTCGAGCGGACGCAACCGGCAATGGCGCACCGTCGTGCCGGCGACGGGACCGCGATGGGCCGGTGAGATCAGCTCGGCCGGCGCAGGAGGCTCCCCGCCGAGCAGGACCCAGGCTGCCGACGGCCCCGCGATCACGTGGTAGGACTGGAGGCGACCGCCCAGAGCGCACCCCAGCGCGAGAGCACGGTCGATGGCAGAGCGCATCGCGTCGGGAGGCAGGAAGATGCCCGGCAGCAGCCGCGCCAGCAGCCCGTCCTCCACCATGGTCTGGACCGAGGGCGATTCCGCCCAGCGCTCCAGGCCGGCGCCCAGGGGGACCGCCAGCTCGGCAGCATGATGCGACCAGGCGGCGCAGAGCCCCGTCGGCAGCGGAGGGGGCCCGACCGCTCTCGGGCCGGGGACCATACGCTGGCGCGCGTTGTTCGCCGGCCTCGTCGATCTCATGCACCGACTCTGACCCGCGGGGCGCCCGACGGCAAACGCCCCGCCCGTCGATGTGGACGGGCGGGGCGCGGGGAGGAACCGTGGCGGACCGGTCAGCCGAGGTCCTGGGCGGAGCGCTCGATCACTGCCAGCCACTCCTTGCGGGCCTCGAGCGCGGACTCCGCCTCGGCGATCTTCTGAGGGTCACCGGTGGCACGGGCCTTCTCCAGCGCCTCCTCGTACGAGGCGATCGCCGAGTGCAGCTGGGAGGAGACGCCCTCGACCCGGGCGCGGGTGCGGGGATCGGTGCGACGCCACTCCTCCTGCTCGGCGTTCTTGACGCTCCGTTCGACCTTGCGCAGACGCTCGTCGATCCGTCGCATGTCGGAGCGCGGCACCTTGCCCGCTTCCTCCCAGCGATCCTGGATCGAGCGCAGCTTCGCCTTCGCCGCATCGACGTCCGCCGTCGGGTCGATCTCCTCGGCCTCGACGAGCAGGGCCTCCTTGACCTCGAGGTTCTTGCGCTGCTCGGCCTCGATCTGCTGGAGATCCGCGTTCCGAGCGTCGAAGAAGCGGTCCTGGGCCGCCTTGAACCGCTTCCACTGCGCGTCATCCTTCTTGCGACTGCCGCGCGGGGCACTGCGCCACTGCTCCATCAGGTCCTTGAAGGCGCGGACGGTCGGTCCCCAGTCGGTGGAGTCCTGCATCGCCTCGGCGCGGGCGATGAGGTCCTCCTTGATCGCCGCCGCCTCCGTGTGCTTCTCATCGAGCTGGGAGAAGAACTGCTTGCGCATCCGGTCGAAGGTGGCCCGGGCGGCGGAGAGCCGCTTCCACAGGCTCTCCTCGGTGGGACGGTCCAGCGAGACGTCCTCCGTCTGCATCTGCTTCCACCGCGGGACCATCTGCCGCATGGTGTCCCCGGCCTTCTTCCAGGAGATCTGCTCAGGATCGGTCGCGACCAGCGCCTCGATCGACTCGACGAACTCGGTGCGGCGCCGGGTGGCCTCGGCCCGCTCGTCGGCGCGCTTCGCCTCGAGGGCCTGGATCTTCGACTTGGCGTTCTCGCGCAGCTCGTTCGCTCGCGCCCTCAGAGCCGGGATGTCGCCGACGACCTGCGGCTCCTTCATCTTCTTGCGGAGGTTCTCGAGCAGGCGGTTCAGCTCGTTCTGCGTGTGCTCCGGAGCGTTGAGGGTCTTCTGGGTCAGGTCCAGGAAGGCGACCAGGTCGAGATAGCCGCGAGCATAGGGATCGAGGGCCTTGTCGTGGTCCGTCTCGGTGGTCGTGCCGATGGTGCGCACCTGCGTGCCGTCCTGGACGGTCACCGTGCCCTCTTCATCGACGGACCCGAAGGCCTTCGCCGCGGCCAGCTGCTCCGCGTCGTACTCGGTGACGGGCGGTGCGACCGGCACCAGGGGAGCGGTGGGCTTCTTCCCCGCCAGGGCCGCCGGCGAGGGAACGCCGGGCTTGGGACCGGGAGCCGGACGCGGTGTCGGTCGCGGCGCGGGGTCGGGTGCCGGCTCGGTCTGCTCAGCGGATGGGGCCTCGGTGTCGCTCTCCGGCTCGGCGGGGGCTTCCGAACCGGTCTCGGTCTGGGCGTCCGCTTCCGGGGCGGCGTCGGTCGCGGATTCGGACTCGGCATGGACCTCCGTGTCGGCGTCCGGCTGGACGTCTGCTTGCACGTCGGCATCAGACTCGGCGCCGGCCTGCGCCGGTGCGTCGGCACCGGTCTCCGCGCCGAGCTCTGCCGGGGCGTCGGCATCAGACTCGGCGCCGGGCTCCGGCACCGCCTCGGGGTCCGCAACGGCCTCGGGCGCGTCCGCGGCAGGGGCCGGAGCGCCCTCGTCGGAGACGTCGCCGGGGGCGCTGCTGGCCTCCGCGGGCTGCGCCGATTCGGGGGAGTCGGACGCGGGGGACTGGTCGCTGACCTGATCGGCGGTCGGTCCGGGTTCCTGACCGGCAGGGTTCGACGCGGGGACGGGGGTCTCGGACTCGCTCACGATTGAGCTCCTTCGAAGGGATCCGCTGCAGGGCGGGACACTGCCGCCTCGTGCGGCGGCCGGGCTGGCTCGCGGAACGCCCCGGGAAGGGACGAACCACTTCACGGAACTCTACAGCGAGCACCCCAGCTCTTTGTCACCGTCCGGCGTCAGCACGGGCCGCCGCACGCGGGAGATAATGGACGCTCGCCGCCCCTGCCGACGACCCGATAAGGATGTGCCCCGCATGGCGAAGACCCCGAAGACCTCTCGTCTGTCCGGATTTCCGGAATGGCTCCCCGCCGAGCGTCTCGTCGAACAGCATGTGATCGACGTGTTCCGCGAGGTCGCCGAGCTGCACGGATTCTCCGGCATCGAGACGCGCGCGGTCGAGCCGCTCGAGCAGCTTCTGCGCAAGGGGGAGATCGACAAGGAGGTCTACGTGCTGCGGCGGCTGCACGCCGAGGACTCCGACGGCGGGGGAGATGATTCCGGAGCCGATCCCTCCCGCACTCTCGGGCTGCACTTCGATCTCACGGTGCCGCTGGCCCGATACGTCCTGGAGCACCAGAACGATCTGACCTTCCCGCTGCGCCGTTTTCAGATCCAGAAGGTGTGGCGCGGGGAGCGGCCCCAGGACGGCAGGTTCCGTGAGTTCTACCAGGCCGATCTCGATGTCGTCGGCCAGGACACCCTGCCCGGGCACATCGAGGCCGAGGTCGCCGTGGTGATGGCCGAGATCCTCGACCGGCTGCCGCTGCCCAGTGTCACGATCCACGCCAACACGCGGCGGCTGTCCGAGGGCTTCTTCCGCTCCCTCGGCCTCGAGGATCACCCCGCCGTGCTGCGCATCCTCGACAAGCTGCCCAAGCTCGGGGCGGACACGGTGCGGGAGCAGCTGATCTCCAAGGCCGGGGCGAGCGCGGAGCAGGCCCAGGCGTGCCTGGACTTCGCCGCCATCCGCACCCGCGACTCGTCGTTCGCGCAGCGCGTGCGCGATCTCGGGGGCAGCGGCGAGATGGTCGAGGAAGGCATCGCCGAGCTCACCGCCGTCATGGAGCGGGTCGAGGCGTCCGTGCCCGGCGTGATCCTCGCCGACCTCTCCATCGCACGCGGTCTGGACTACTACACCGGCACCGTGTTCGAGACCTTCGTCGCCGGTCACGAGGGCCTCGGCTCCGTCTGCTCCGGGGGACGCTACGACTCGCTGGCCTCCGACAACCGCCACACCTACCCCGGGGTCGGGTTGTCGATCGGGCTCTCCCGCCTGGTCTCCCGGATGCTCTCGGCGGGTCTCGCCCGGCCATCGCGCGCTGTGCCGACCTGCGTGCTGGTCTCCGTCACGGACGAGGACTCCCGACAGGTCAGCGAAGCTGTCGCCCGTGACCTCCGCGCCCGCGGTATCTCGTGCGAGGTCGCGCCGACGGCCGCCAAGTTCGGCAAGCAGATCCGCTACGCCGACCGGCGCGGCATCCCGTTCGTCTGGTTCCCCGGGACCGAGGGCGAGGCCGACGAGGTCAAGGACATCCGCTCCGGTGAGCAGGCGCCGGCCGCCTCGAGCACGTGGGAGCCACCGGCCCAGGACCGCACGGTGCGCATCCTCGCCTCCGATGCCGATGCCGATGCCGATGCCGATGCCGGATGAGTGCTGGGGCAGCGTCGGGTCGCTCGGCGTGAGCTGACTCACGGCTGGCCGTCTCGGGAATGATCGGCGCTCCCGAGGCGTTGCCCGAGCATGGCTACCGTCACGCTGACCGAAGAGAACCACGACAAGACCGTCGAGGACGGCATCGTCCTGATCGACTTCTGGGCGGGCTGGTGCGTGCCGTGCCAGCGTTTCGCCCCCATCTTCGAGGAGTCCTCGGAGAAGCATGAGGACGTCACGTTCACGAAGGTCGATACCGAGGACCAGCAGCAGCTGGCCATGCGCTACGGCGTCACCTCGATCCCGACCCTGGTGGCCTACCGCGAGGGCATCCCGGTGTTCTCGCAGGCCGGCGCCCTGCCGCAGTCCGCTCTGGAGGACCTCATCGGCCAGGTCAAAAACCTGGACATGGACGAGGTCCGCAAGGCCTATGCGGAGGCCCAGGAACAGCAGAGCTGATCGCCCTGAGGTGCGGCTGCGGGCCGACGGCACACGTCTCGCCGTCGGCACCCACCGGCCGTGAGCCGGCTGGTCGGCACAGCTGACCGGCCGACACAGCTGGGACGTTCCCAGGCATCGCTCACCGCAGTCCCCGCAACCGCAGAAGGCCCCGTCTCCGATCACTCGGAGGCGGGGCCTTCTCGCAGGGGCGAGGCCGGTCGATCAGCCGTCCGTGGGGCGGCGGTAGCTCGTGCGCTTCGCGTCGTGCCGACCGGCGTCGTCGCGCCGCGGGCGGTCGTCGTGGCGGCGCCGCGGGCCGGCGTTGTCGTGACGTCCGCCCCGATCGCCGCCGTGGCCGCCCTTGGAGGAGCGGGGGCCGTTGTCCGGGGCGATCCGCAGGGATCGTCCGCCGACGCGGGCCTTGCTGATGCGGGCCATCTGGGCATCGTCCAGCGAACCGCGGATCTGCACCAGGGCGAACGTGCCGAAGATCTGGATCTTGCCGACGTCCTTGCCGTTGAGGCCGCCCTCGCCGGTGATGGCGCCGACGATGGCTGGCGGCCGGGCGCCGTGGGTGTGGCCCACGCCGATCCGGTAGGAGGTGTATCCCTTCTCGGTGTGGGCACCGCCCTCACCACGGGGTCCGCGGTCGCCGCGGTCACCGCGGGAACGGTCGTCACCGCCGGAGAGCGTCGCGGAGGTGAACTCCTCGTCCTCCGTGGTCGCTCCGGGCCCGTCGTCGCCGACGGTCATGGCGCCCAGCACGGCCGCGAGCTCCAGCGGGTCGATGTCGTTCTCGGCGACGTAGTCGCCGATCAGCTCGCGGTACAGCGCGAGCCGTCCGCGCTCGATGCGCTCAGGCACCTTGGTCAGCAGCGAGGCCAGGCGGTGACGGGACACGTCGCGCGGCGACGGGATCACGGCTTCCTCGAGGGTCTGCTTGGTGGCGCGTTCGATGTTCTTCAGCGCGCGACGCTCATGGGGACCGATCAGGGTCAGAGCCTCGCCGGAACGACCCGCACGGCCGGTGCGGCCGATGCGGTGGACGTAGGCCTCCGGCTCGCGCGGGACGTCGAAGTTGACGACCAGGCCGATGCGCTCGACATCCAGGCCGCGGGCGGCGACGTCGGTCGCGACCAGGACCTGCAGGGAGCCCTCGCGCAGCCGCTCGACGATCTTCTCGCGCTCCTTCTGAGGCACGTCACCGCTGATGGAGGCGGCGATCACCCCTCGCGAGACGAGGGCCGTGCCCACCTCCTCCGCGGCGGCGCGGGTGCGCACGAAGACGATGGCCGCTTCGGCATCGGAGGTCGCGAGCACCCTGGCCAGGGCGCCGGTGCGGTGCTTGAACGGGACCACGGCGTAGGTCTGACGAACGCTCTTGACCGTGGAGGACTGCGGGCTCACGCTGACGCGGACCGGGTCCTTCATGTGGTTCTGGGCGACGCGCTGGATGGCCGACGGCATGGTCGCCGAGAACAGGGCGAGCTGCCGGCTGGCGGGAGAGTGGGAGAGGATCTCCTCGACGTCCTCCGCGAAGCCCATGCGCAGCATCTCGTCGGCCTCGTCCAGCACGGCGAAACGGATGGTCTCCAGCCGCAGCGTGTTGCGCCGCATATGGTCCATGACGCGGCCGGGGGTGCCGACGACGACCTGCGCACCGCGGCGCAGAGCGCGCTCCTGAGGGCTGTAGGGCGAGCCACCGTAGACGGCGACCACGTCCAGACCGCCGATGGCGGTGGCGAAGGAGGAGATCGCGTCGGCGACCTGCATGGCCAGCTCACGGGTGGGAGCGAGCACGAGGCCCTGGACCTCGCGCAGCTCGGGATCGATCGCGGCCAGCAGCGGGAGGCCGAAGGCCGCGGTCTTGCCGGTGCCGGTCTGGGCGACGCCGATGATGTCGCGGCCCTCCAGCAGCGGTGGGATGGCGCGCGACTGGATGGCTGACGGGCTGGTGAAGCCGAGGTCGTCGACCGCGCGGCGCAGCGGGCCGGGCAGGTCGATGTCGTCGAAGCTGGGCTCGGCCGGCTCGGCCGACTCGGCGGGAGCAGCCGGGGCGGCCGCCTCTGCGGTGGGGACGGAAGTGTCGGAATCCTGGGCGGCGGTGACCGCGGAGTCTGCGGGGAGGCCGGCTTCGGAGGAGACGGCGGCTTCGGTGGACTCGGCAGGATCAGGGGCAGGGGCGGCGTCAGTCATTGCATCCTTCGGCGGTGGGGTGAAGATGGTGCCCTCACAGATCGCAGGGCGTGGGATCCCTGACAGATGGCAGGGCTGGGTGCCCTGACAGATCACTGGGCGAGGCTCGTGCGAAGCGCGCTCGAGGCTCGTGCGAAGGCGGGCGGGATGGACCCGCAATACCGCAGGTCGGACAACGTTCAGTCTACGGGCGCCGGGCTCGGACCGACAGGGGGCCATGGGCGAGATCGCTCACCCTGCGCGGTACGCTGGTGAGTCCACGCCCCCAGGCGTGCGGACCCCGTCGAACCCATCGTGAAGGACACCTCGTGCTGCGCACCCACTCCGCCGGCGAACTCCGCTCGGAGCACATCGGACAGACCGTCACCCTCACCGGCTGGATCGGCCGCCGTCGCGATCACGGCGGCGTGACGTTCCTGGATCTGCGCGATGCCAGCGGTGTCGCCCAGGTCGTCGTCCGCGAGGACGAGGCGATGCATCTGCGCGTCGAGTACGTGCTCAAGGTCGTCGGGACGGTCGATCGCCGTCCCGAGGGCAACGAGAACCCGCAGCTGCCCACGGGCGACATCGAGGTGACCGCTTCCGAGGTCGAGGTGCTCAGCTCCTCGGCGCCGCTTCCCTTCCAGCTCGATGAGCACTCCGAGGTCGGTGAGGAGACGCGTCTGCGCTACCGCTACCTCGATCTGCGCCGGCAGGGACCGGCCCGGACGCTGCGTCTGCGCTCCGACGTCAACCGCGCCGCGCGCGAGACGCTTCTGGGCCAGGACTTCCTCGAGGTGGAGACGCCGACGCTGACGCGCTCGACTCCCGAGGGAGCCCGCGACTTCCTGGTCCCGGCACGGCTCGCGCCCGGCTCCTGGTATGCGCTGCCGCAGTCGCCGCAGCTGTTCAAGCAGCTGCTGATGGTCGGCGGCGTGGAGAAATACTTCCAGCTCGCCCGCTGCTACCGCGACGAGGACTTCCGTGCGGACCGCCAGCCCGAGTTCACCCAGCTCGACGTCGAGATGAGCTTCGTCGACCAGGAGGACGTGATCGCCCTGGCCGAGGAGATCCTCACCGCGGTGTGGAGGACGGGTGGGCACGAGATCTCCGCGCCGTTCCCGCGCATCACCTACGCCGAGTCGATGAGCCGTTACGGGTCCGACAAGCCCGACCTGCGCTTCGACCTCGAACTGGTCGAGATGACCGAGTACTTCGCCGAGACTCCCTTCCGGGTCTTCCAGGCCCCGTACGTCGGCGCCGTGGTCATGGCCGGAGGCGCGTCCCAGCCGCGCCGGCAGCTCGACGCCTGGCAGGAGTGGGCCAAGCAGCGCGGCCACAAGGGCCTGGCCTACGTCCTGGTCCAGGAGGACGGCACCCTGACCGGGCCCGTCTCCAAGAACATCTCCGAGACGGAGAAGGAGGGCCTGCTGGAGGCCACCGGGGCGAGCACCGGGGACTGCATCTTCTTCGCCGCCGGCGAGCCGAAGTCCGCGCGCGCACTGCTCGGCGCCGCACGCCAGGAGATCGCCGAGCGCTTGGACCTGATCGACCACGACGCGTTCTCGTTCGTGTGGGTCGTGGACGCGCCGATGTTCGAGCCCGCCGCGGAAGCCCGCGCGGCCGGTGACGCGACCGTCGGTGGCGGGTCGTGGACGGCCGTGCATCACGCCTTCACCTCGCCCAAGCCCGAGTTCCTGGACACCTTCGACACCGATCCGGGCTCTGCCCTGGCCTACGCCTACGACATCGTGTGCAACGGCAACGAGATCGGCGGCGGCTCCATCCGTATCCACGACCAGTCCGTGCAGGAGCGCGTGTTCGAGGTCATGGGCATCGGCGAGGAGGACGCACGCGAGAAGTTCGGCTTCCTGCTGGACGCCTTCCAGTTCGGCGCGCCGCCGCACGGCGGCATCGCCTTCGGCTGGGACCGCATCGTCGCCCTGCTCGCGGGTGAGGAGTCCATCCGCGAGGTCATCGCCTTCCCCAAGACCGGCAACGGCTACGACCCGCTGACCGCCGCCCCCGCTCCCATCACGGCGCAGCAGCGCAAGGAGGCCGGTGTGGACACCAAGCCCGCCTCGCGCAGCGAGAAGGCCGCGACTGCGGAGCCCGACGACAGCTGAACGTCCGCGGGACCAGCCGCCCGTGAGGACAGGCCGTCCGAAGGACCGGACTCCCGGACAGACTGAACGGCCCGTGCTCGATGCACGGGCCGTTCAGTCTGTGAGGAGAAGGTGCTGTACCGGGAGCGGGCCGGCCTCTCAGCTGCGGAGGCGACCTCGTGGCCGCGCCGTGCCGTGCTGTTGCGCCGATCTCAGCGAGGTGACTCGCCGTGCTTGACCTGAGCGCGGGGGAGCCGGAAGCGACGGATCTGGATCGCTCGCATGATGCCGTAGCCCACCAGTCCACTGCCGACCTCGCCGTACTCCTCGGACAGGCGCCGGCGCAGACGGCGGCGCAGCATGAACGAATCGATCACGCACAGAGCGATGCCGCCCCACAGCACGACGATCATCCCCGTGCTCATCAGCATGTACAGATCCGGTCGGATCAAGGGCATGATCAGCGCGACCAGCATGAAGATCAGTGCGACGGGGAAGAAGTACTCGGCGATATTGCGGCGCGAGTCCACGAGGTCCCGCACCAGGCGGCGCTCGGGGCCGCGATGCTGGAGCGGCATCTTCTTCTCATCGCCCGTCATCAGCGCCTGCTGCGCTTCCGCGCGCTGCACCCGGGCGCGCTCCCGATCGCGCCGACGGGCTTCCTTGCGGTCATCGACCACGAGCGGACGCCGGCGGGCGGCTTCGGCCTCTTTGCGGGTACGGGTGGGCCGCCCCTTCGATCCGGGGCGGGTGGTCTGCACCGGTTCGGGGGGCTCGGGAGTCTCGGACTTGCGGAATATCACCGGGGCATTCTAGGCGAACCCACCTGGGATTACCCGGTGCGCGCCGCGCAGGGGCCTGGCCCGGCCGCCGCGGCTCGACCCGTGTCAGCGGTACCGTGGCGAGCATGACGAGCTCGAACGAACCTTCCCAGAACCCTGCCGTGACCGGCGATGCCACGTCGGTCGACGCGCTGCGTGAGCGGCTCGAGCCACTGCTGCCGTCGGCGATCGCGGACATCGAGGCCCTGGTGCGCATCCCGTCGGTCGCCTTCGACGGATACGACCGGGAACCGGTGCGGCGCAGCGCGGAAGCGGTCGCCGAGCTGCTCAGGGGCGCCGGGATGGCCGACGTCACGATCGAATCGGTCGCCGACGGGGCTCCCGCAGTCATCGGCCGCACCCCGGCGGCCGAGGGACGCCCGACCGTGCTGCTGTACGCCCACCACGATGTCCAGCCCACCGGCGATCCCGCCGACTGGAGCAGCCCGCCGTTCGAGCCGGTCCAGCGGGGGCGCCGGCTCTACGGCCGCGGCGCCGCCGACGACAAGGCCGGTGTGATGGCCCATGTGACGGCACTGCGCCTGGTGGGGGAGGAGCTGGCGGCCGATGGCATCGGGGTCACCGTCTTCGTCGAGGGCGAGGAGGAGGCGGGATCCCCGACCTTCCGCCCGTTCATCGAAGCGCACCGTGAGGCGCTCGCGGCCGACGTCATCATCGTCGCCGACTCGGCCAACTGGGCCGTGGGCACCCCAGCGCTGACCACCAGCCTGCGCGGCCTGGTGGATGTGGTCGTGGAGGTGCGCACGCTCGAGCATGCAGTGCACTCCGGCCTGTTCGGAGGACCCGTCCTGGACTCCCTCACCCAGCTCTCGAGGCTCCTGGCGACCCTGCACGACGAGAACGGCGAGGTCGCCGTCGACGGACTCGTACGAGGGCCGGACCCCGTGGTCGAGACGGACGAGGCGGATTATCGTCGTGACGCCGGCGTCCCGCAGGGCCTGGAGCTCGCGGGCACAGGTCCGCTCAGTGCACGGCTCTGGACCCGCCCCGCGCTCTCCGTCATCGGAATCGACGCGCCCCCTGTGCGGGAGGCCTCGAACACGCTGGTCCCGGTCTCCCGCGCGAAGCTGTCGCTGCGCATCCCCCCGGGCGAGGACCCGGATTCGGCAATGGAGGCACTGGTCTCGCACCTGGAGCGGCATACCCCGGCCGCGGCCGAGGTCACGGTCCATCGCGGCGAGACGGGCAAGCCGTACAGCGCCCGCCAGGACTCTCCGGCGATGAGGCTTGCCCGCGGCGCGCTCGCGGACGCCTGGGGGACGGAGGCGGTGGACACCGGACTCGGCGGCTCCATTCCGTTCATCGCCGACCTCCTCGAGGTGTTCCCGCAGGCCGACGTCCTGGTCACCGGTGTCGAGGATCCCGAATCGCGAGCCCATGGCATCGACGAGTCCCTGCACCTGGACGAGTTCGCCCGGGTGTGCCTCGCCGAAGCGCTGCTGCTGCGCGGCGCCGGCTCCCTCCGCGGCGACGACGCATGAACGGCTCCGACCGCCGACCCCAGCAGCAGCCGAGCCAGGGCCGGACCACCGTCTCGCCACTGGCCATCCCGCTGCTGTTCGCGGGGCTGATGATCGGCTTCTTCGCGGGATACTTCTTCCTGTGGTGGGGGATCCTCGCCGTCCTCGCCGTCGCCCTGGGCGCGCTGTGGATGGTGCTGGCCGGTCACAGCCGCGAGGCGGCCGCCTCCGCGATCGGCGGCGTCGCGGTCGGCTACGTGATCCTGCTTCTGCTGGCCGTCTTCCGCGGGGTGCTGTGACGGCGTGCTCGGACGGCTTCTCGCGCAGCGGGTCACGGCGTCCCGAGGTCACGGGCACGTCGGTCTCGGGGGGAGGCGGATGCCGCGAGTCCACCGGCGACACGCGGGGTGAGCGGGATCGCCCGCAGCGGGCGGTCCCCTTCCGCGCCGGCGAGGCGTACCCTGGGACCACACGAGCATCGAGGAGGACCTCATGACCACGACCACCGAGCGCCCCGCCGCGACGCACGGCGTCACCCTCACGTCCGGTGCGGCGGAGAAGGTCTCGACCCTGCTGGAGCAGGAGGGCCGCGACGACCTGCGCCTGCGTATCGCCGTGCAGCCCGGAGGCTGCTCCGGCCTGATCTACCAGCTCTACTTCGACGAGCGCCTGATGGACGACGACCTGGTCGCCGACTTCGAGGGCGTGGAGGTCATCGTCGACAAGATGAGCTCCCCGTACCTCACCGGTGCGGTGATCGACTTCGCCGACACGATCGAGAAGCAGGGCTTCACGATCGACAACCCCAACGCGCAGAGCTCTTGCGCGTGCGGCGACTCCTTCGGCTGATCCGCCCTCGCGACCACCCTCAGCAGGGGGTCGCGGCGCTCGGCGCACAGCATGATCGGGCCCGGCCCGGTGACGATCTCGTCACCTGGTCGGGCCCGTTTTTGGTCTCAGCACGGCCGTCTGCGCATCACAGGGCGATGACGGCCCGCCGACGGCGCGTGCCGGTGAGCAACGCACCCCGCGAAAGCCGTATGATGACGACGTGCCGTTATGTGCCGGGCCTGAGCGCGGCACTGCCCGCTCTCCGGAGCGGGCGCGGCACCGTGGGCAGGTCCCCGCCCACACCAGTACCAGCTCCGCAGTCCGGAACCTGGCTCGCGCATCGCGCGGGCCGGCCCCCGAGACACGGAGACGACGAGCGGAAGGTCATTCCCTGTGATCCCCCAGGTCCCCCAGCGCTCACGGCGCGGACGCCGCGTGGCCGCGGCAGGCCTCGCCCTGGCCACCCTGGTCCTCTCCGGCTGCACGGACGAGCAGCTGCGCGGCTTCTTGCCCGGCTACTCCGACGGCGAGGTCACCAACCAGACCGGCCGGATCACGGACCTGTGGGTCGGTTCCTGGGTCGTGCTGGTGGCCGTCGGCCTCATCGTGTGGGGTCTGACCATCTGGTGCGCCATCGCCTACCGTCGTCGCAAGAACGAGACGGGCTACCCGATCCAGCTGCGCTACCACGTGCCGCTGGAGATGATGTTCACCCTGCTCCCGGTGGTCATGGTGCTCACGTTCTTCTACTTCACCTCGCGGGACATCCGGGAGATCGAGCACCTCGAGGAGAACCCGGACGTCACCGTCCACGTCGTGGCCAAGCAGTGGAGCTGGGACTTCAGCTACCTCGAGGAGGACGTGCACGAGCCCGCCGGCGTGCAGTCCTTCGCCACCGGCGAGCTGGGCGCGGCCGAGACGCTGCCCGTGCTGTACCTGCCGGTCGATCGCACCGTGGAGTTCCGTCTGGACTCGCGCGATGTCGCGCACTCCTTCTGGGTCGTCGACTTCCTGTACAAGAAGGACACGCTGCCCGGCTTCACCAACGTCTTCCAGGTGACGCCGACGCGCGAGGGCACCTACTTCGGCAAGTGCGCGGAGCTGTGCGGCGAGTACCACTCCGACATGCTCTTCAACGTGAAGGTCGTCTCCCAGGAGGAGTACGACGCTCACATGCAGGAACTGCGCGAGCAGGGCAACACCGGGGAGCTGGGCGTGGACCTGAACCGCAATCAGAAGGAATGGAGCATGCGGGACGAGAACGACGACATCTATCCCGCACCGCGTGAAGACCAGGAGGCCGAGCAGTGAGCGCGCAGACCCCGGTGAGCAGCCCGCAGACGACTGCTCCGGAGCGGTTCGAGCCGGTGGGTTCCACCAGTCTCGGCAAGCGGATGTTCAATCTGCTGACCACGACCGATCACAAGCTGATCGGCATGATGTACCTCGGAATGGGCTTCGCCTTCTTCGGATTCGCGGGCATCCTCGCGCTGATGATGCGTACCGAGCTGTGGGAGCCCGGTCTGCAGGTGGTGGTCTCCAAGGACCAGTACAACCAGCTGTTCACCATGCACGGCACGCTCATGCTGCTGATGTTCGGCACGCCGCTGTTCAACGGCTTCGCCAACTATCTGATGCCGCTGCAGATCGGTGCGGTGGACATGGCGTTCCCGCGCCTGAACATGTTCGCCTTCTGGGTCACGCTGTTCGGCTCGCTCATCGTCGTCGCCGGCTTCCTCACCCCGCAGGGCGCGGCGTCCTTCGGCTGGTTCGCCTACGCACCGCTGTCGGACACCACGTTCACCCCCGGCCTGGGTGGTGATCTCTGGGTCTTCGGCCTGGCCTTGCAGGGCTTCGGGACGATTCTCGGCTCGGTCAACTTCATCACCACGATCCTGTGCATGCGCATGCCCGGCATGACGATGTTCCGGATGCCGATCTTCACCTGGAACACGCTGATCACTGCGGTTCTGGTGCTGATGGCCTTCCCGCCGCTGGCTTCGGCACTGCTGGCTCTGGGCGCGGATCGCCGTTTCGATGCGCAGATCTTCGACGCCGCGAACGGCGGCCCGATCCTCTGGCAGCACCTGTTCTGGTTCTTCGGCCACCCCGAGGTCTACGTGCTCGCGCTGCCCTTCTTCGGTATCGCCTCCGAGATCATCCCGGCGTTCTCGCGCAAGCCGATCTTCGGGTACAAGACCCTGGTGGGCGCCACGATCGCCATCGCCGCTCTCTCGGTCACCGTGTGGGCGCACCACATGTACACCACCGGCGCGGTGATGCTGGACTTCTTCGCCTTCATGACGATGCTGATCGCCGTGCCGACGGGCGTGAAGTTCTTCAACTGGATCGGCACGATGTGGAGGGGATCGCTCACCTTCGAGACCCCGATGCTGTTCACCCTCGGGTTCCTCACCACCTTCATCTTCGGCGGCCTGACGGGCATCATCCTGTCCTCGCCGGTCCTGGACTTCCACCTCTCCGACACGTACTTCGTGGTCGCTCACTTCCACTACGTGATGGCCGGGACCGTGGTGTTCGAGATGTTCGCCGGGTTCTACTTCTGGTGGCCGAAGATGACGGGCTACAAGCTCGATGAGGGACTGGGCAAGATCCACTTCTGGCTCATCACCATCGGCTTCCACCTCACGTTCCTGGTCCAGCACTGGCTGGGCGTCGAGGGCGCTCCCCGGCGCTACGTGAACTACCTGGCCGAGGACAACTTCGGCTGGTTGAACCAGGTCTCCACGGTCGGTGCCTTCGTCATGGGCATCTCGACGCTGCCCTTCCTGCTGAACGTGGTCCTCACCCACATCCGGGGTGAGAAGGTCGCCGTCGACGACCCGTGGGGCTACGGGGCATCGCTGGAGTGGGCGACGTCCTGCCCGCCGCCCCGGCACAACTTCGAGTCCCTGCCCCGCATCCGGTCCGAGCGTCCGGCCTTCGATCTCCATCATCCGGAGGTCGGAATTCAGGACCACATGACGGACCAGGAGCCCGCCGAGAACCCGAGGACGAACTGACATGCGAGCCCTAGCACAAATCTTCTGGATCCTGGGTGTCTTCATCCTGCTCTCCGCCATCGCCTACGGCTTCCTGACGGGTGCCTTCCAGCGATGGGGTGTCGAGACCGCAGGGTTCCCCGCCCTGCTGGCCGCGGCCGGGCTCTCGTTCATGATCGCGATGTTCGCGTCCCTGACCGGGCGCAAGCACAGCCTCGGAGCCTCGGACGACCTGGATGGTGAGGTGGCCGAGGAGCCAGGCGTCCAGGGCAGCTTCTCGCCGTACAGCTGGGCGCCGCTGTGGGCCGCGATCGGCGGAGGCCTGTGCTTCCTCGGCGTGGCCGCCGGCTGGTGGATCTTCGCCTTCGGCGTCCTCTTCGGCATCTACGGTGTGCTGAGCTGGGTGCTGGAATACTCCGTGGGCCAGCACGCGCACTGAGGTCTTTCGACCCTCCCGCCGAGACACCGCCCTTCGCCCTGATCGGGGAAGGGGAGTCGCGAAGGCCCCGCATCGATCCGTTCGACGCGGGGCCTTCAGCATGCGATGTCGCGATCGCTGAGCTCTCGTAGTCGGCTGCGGCGCAGTGGGGGGCACTTCGAACGGGACCCCCACACCTCCCCGGACCCCGCGGGTCCCACGGCCTCCACGGCTCCCGCGAGGCCCATGAGTCTCCCGCGTCCCGCGGGCCGCACCGCCGCCCTCGGGACGCTCCGCGGGCGGAGCCAGGGGAGCGTCCGGTTCTGGCTTCGCAGGTGGACAACCCACGCGGTACCGGTGAACAGCACGATAGCGCTGTAGCACTATGGACAGCAGTATTGAGCTGTATGGACCGCCCTGGTTCCTGGGGCGTGAGACGCTGCGGGTGCTAGCGTGTCGGCACGAGCCGTTGCACCGAGCTCAGCGCCCGAGCACCGGCACCGACGACGGACCAGGAGGCGTTCATGATGATCGGCGATGGAGCAGATCTTGTCGGCCGCGCCGAGCGCGAAGTCCGCGGCATCTTCGCGGACGAGGGTGCCCTCGAGCGAGCGGTCGCCTGGGCATCGGAGGTGCTCGCCAAGGACGGTATCGACCCGTCGGCCCAGCAGTTCCGGGCGATGCGGTCCTTGTGCCGCGCGGAGCGGCGGCTCAGCCTGACCGGTGCTCGCTATCTCGTCAACGCCACCTCCGGCCGGGGGAACCGTCGCGCGGCTCCACGCAGCCCGATCCTCGAGTAGGACCCGGCGGCTGGTGTCCCGGTCCTCGGCGAAGTGCCCGCGGTGTGCGCGGCGTCCGAGCCCTCTGAAGGGGCTCTCCGCCCACCGGACCATATAGCTGTGCCGAGACCTGCCGGCAGCATGATGAAGGGCCCCGGGAAACGTTCCCGGGGCCCTTCATGATGCTCAGCGAGGCGTCAGCGGATCATCCTGCGTGGTGCTGCTTCTCGGCCGGCGTGCGGTAGTCGCCGCCGGTGGCCTCGTCGATCTTGTGCTTCTCATGGTGCGAGTGCTCGAGGGCCTCACGCAGCTCGGCCGGGGTGACCGGCTCGATCTGATCCTTGAAGAAGAAGCTCGTCGCCTTGGCCCGGAGCGAGGAGACGCCCTTGCCGGCCTTGAGTGGCCGATAGTCGTCGTGCTGGACGAGGACCCAGCGGTCGTACTCGCTGAGCGGCTCATGGATTTCCAGCATCTCGCCGCCCTCGGTACGCACCACCCGAGAGGTCTCGCGGCCGTGCAGAGCCAGCTCACGCTTCTGTCTCTGGAGCGAGAGGCACAGCCTCTTGGTGATGAAGAAGCACAGGAAGGGCGCGACGAAGATGGCGATCCGGAATGCCCAGGTGAGGTCGTTGATCGACAGTTGCAGTGCGAAGGCGATGAGGTCGTTCGTCGCCGCCAGCGCCAGGATCAGATAGACGCTGATCCATGCGACGCCGAGCCCCGTGCGCACCGGCGCGTTGTACGGGAGGTCATTGAGGTGGTGCTCGCGGTCATCGCCGGTGACCCAGTTCTCGATGAAGGGGTACAGCATCAGAACGGCCAGCAGCAGCCCGTAGACCACCATCGGGATAAGGATGTTCAGCGACACCGCGTACCCGAAGATCGTGAACTCCCACCCGGGGATCAGGCGCAGGCCGCCGTCGGTCCACAGCATGTACCAGTCGGGCTGGGAACCCGCGGAGACGGGGGAGGGGTCGTATGGCCCGTAGACCCAGATGGCGTTGATGGCGGTGGTGGCCGAGATCAGCGTGATGATGCCGAAGACCAGGAAGAAGAAGCCGCCGGCCTTCGCGGCGTAGACCGGGAACACCGGGAAACCGACGACATTGCGCTCGGTGCGGCCGGGCCCGGGGTACTGGGTGTGCTTGTGCAGAACCAGCAGCACCATGTGGATCGCGATCAGTCCCAGGATCATCGCCGGGATGAGCAGGATGTGGATCGTGAACAGGCGCGGGATGATGTCGGTGCCGGGGAACTCTCCGCCGAACAGCAGCATCGAGAGATACGTGCCGATGACCGGGATGCCCTTCATGAGGCCATCGACCACGCGCAGACCGTTGCCTGAGAGCACGTCGTCCGGCAGGGAGTAGCCGGAGAAGCCGGCGGCCATGCCGAGGACCATCAGCAGGAACCCGACGACCCAGTTCAGCTCGCGGGGCTTGCGGAAGGCACCGGTGAAGAACACGCGGAACATGTGCACGAAGATCGCGACCATGAACACCAGTGCAGCCCAGTGATGCATCTGGCGGAACAGCAGGCCCCCGCGGACCTCGAACGAGATCTCCATGGTCGACTCGAACGCGCGGGACATGTGCGCGCCCTGCAGCGCCTCGTACGGACCGGCGTACGTGACCTCCTCCATGGAGGGGTCGAAGAACATGGTCAGGAACGTTCCCGAGATCAGCAGGATGACGAAGCTGTACAGCGCCACCTCGCCGAACATGAACGACCAGTGGTCCGGGAAGATCTTGCGCGCGATGAAGCGGACGAATCCGCCCCCGGCGACGCGCTGGTCGAGCCAGTCCGCACCGATCGCGCCGAGCTTGTACGCACGGCCGTCGGGATCGAAGTCGGAGGTCTGCTTCTGGGGAGTGGGAGTCGTGGTCGTCACGTGATCACTTGTCCTTGTGGATGTCCCAGAAGCTGGGACCGATCGGCTCGGGGAAGTCGCCGCTGGCCACCAGGTAGCCCTCGTCGTCGACCTCGATCGGGAGCTGGGGCAGCGGGCGGTGCGCGGGGCCGAAGATCACTTTGGCGCCGTCGGTGACGTCGAAGGTGGACTGATGGCACGGGCACAGCATGTGATGAGTCTGCTGCTCGTACAGCGCGACGGGGCAGCCCACGTGGGTGCAGATCTTCGAGAAGGCCAGGATGCCCTCGACCCCGTTCTTCATGCTCTCCTCGTTCTGGGCGAGCTTCGGGTCGATGCGCACGATGACGGCGGCCGCCTTCGCGCGCTCCTCGAGGAAATGAGGTGTCTCCTCCGTCAGGCCCTCGGGCATGACATGGAAGATCGAGTTCATCGCGACGTCGGCCAGCCGGATCGGCGTGCCGTCGTGGTCTCGGGCCAGGCGCTGGCGCGGGTTCTCGCCCCAGAAGGTGTGGTGGAGCTTGTTCCCCGGCAGCGGGCCGAGTGTCGACAGCGGGGCGAGGACGGCGACCGGCAGGGCGGCCATGGCGGCGACCATGGCGGTGACGATGACCGGGCGACGCCCGATGCCGGATTCGTTCAGCCCGTCGGTGATGATTCCGGCGGCGACCTCGCGGGTCTCCTCGGATCCGCGGATCGCGTGGCGCTCCTCGACCATCTCCTCATCGGGCATCAGGGTCTTGGCCCAGTGCACAGCCGCGGCGCCGATGAAGAACACGGCGATCGCGAGGCCGAGCCCGGTGATCAGGTTCGACCACCACAGCGCCTCCGGGCTCGCCTGCGCGGCGAAGAGGTTCGTGCCGGTCGGGGTCACCACGAAATACGCGGCGATGAAGATCGCGGTGCCCAGCACGGACAGCAGGAACATCCCGGCGACGAGACGCTCGGCGCGCTTGGCGGCGGCGGGGGACTCGTCGGCCTGTCGATGGACGTGCGGCGGCAGGCCCGGGTTCGGGAATCCTCCGCCCTCCTTCGGAGCGACAGCGCTGGCTCCGCGGGCGTGGGAGTCGGGGGAGGCCCCATCGTGATCGTGATTCATGCTCGCATTCACTTCGCCTTCGCCCCCAGCCAGACGGCGACCGACAGGAGCAGGGAGAGGATGATCGTCCAGGCGTACAGGCCTTCGGTCACGGGCCCCAGTGAGCCCAGGGAGATGCCACCGGGTGACCCGGTCTCCTCGAGGGATTCGAGGTAGGTGATCACGTCGCGCTTGTCCTCGGGGGTCAGGCTCGTCTCGTTGAACACGGGCATGTTCTGCGGCCCGGTGTCCATGGCCTCGTAGATGTGCTTGGGCTCGACGCCCTCGAGCTCCGGGGCGTACTTGCCGCGCGTGAGCGCACCGCCGGCGCCGGCCGCGTTGTGGCACATGGCGCAGTTGATGCGGAAGATCTCTCCGCCCTGGGTGGCATCACCCTGGGAGGTGTCGAGGTACTCCTCGTCGGGCACTGCGGGGCCGGGGCCGAGGGAGGCGACGTAAGCCGCCAGCTGACGGGTCTGCTCCTCGTTCATCTGCGGGGGCTTGCGCTGCGCCTGTGCGCCCGAGTTCTGCATGGGCATGCGACCGGTGCCGACCTGGAAGTCGACGGCCGCGGCACCCACGCCGATCAGCGACGGGCCCAGTGTGCTGCCGTCGGAGTCGGTCAGGCCCTGCCCGCTGCGACCGTGGCAGGTGGCGCAGTTGGCCAGGAACAGCGCTTCCCCGGCGTCGACGTCGTCCTGCGTGTAGGTCTCCGCCTGGGCTGTCTGCGGCTGGAACGCGGCGTACAGCCCGCCGGTCGCGACGAGGGCGAGCAGCAGGATCACGAGTAGCGCCATCGGATGATGACGTCGTGCGGCGAGTGCCTTCACGGTTCGGACCTCGATTCGTGGAGGGGACGAGCAGGGGCGGGAGGGGAGCTGCGGCGCGCACCAGGCGGGGGAGCCTGTGCGGGCGCGGGGATCAGAAGATGCTCCAGTCGAAGTCGACGGGCACGGCGTGGCCCGGGCTGGTGCCGGTCATGATCGGATCCAGCAGGTAGACCACGAAGAACAGGCCCACCCAGACCACATCGACGAAGTGCCAGTAGTACGAGATGCAGATCGCGGAGACCTGCTCGTGCTGGGTGAAGGACTCCGCCATGAAGGACCGCATCATCACCATCAGGAAGGCGATCAGACCGCCGACCACGTGGATGCCGTGGAAGCCCGTGGCGAGGTAGAAGATCGAGCCGAACGGGGAGGACGAGAGCGTCACGCCCTCGTGGATGAGCTCGGTGTACTCGTAGGCCTGCCCGGAGACGAAGACCGCGCCCATGACGAAGGTCAGCGTGTACCACTCGATCATGCCCCACCCGGCGACGTTGAAGATCGAGCCGGTGCGGGCCTTGCGCGGGGCGAAGGGCTTGCCCCAGGGGAACTGGCCCTCGGCCAGGAACACACCCATCTGGCAGGTGAACGAGCTGGCGACCAGGATGATGGTGTTCACCATGGCGAAGCCGTGAGTGAAGTTCGCCTCGCCGTCGGCGAACGTCTCCGGCGCCATCGAGCGCAACGTGAAGAACATGGCGAACAGCCCGCCGAAGAACATCAGTTCGCTGGCGAGCCAGACGATCGTGCCGATCTGCGTCGGGTTCGGGCGGCCTACCGCTGGGGCAGCGGCGGCGGAGCGCTCAGGCAGGGTCGCAGTAGTCACGTCACCATTATGTCGTGTCGTCAGATTCGGCGTGCCGGGTCACGACGCCCGACCACACCGCGGGGCAGCGCCCCGGGGCGGACGACGTCAGCATATCCCTCCTGACGGCCTGTCACGAACGGGGACACGCTCCGTCCGGCTCGCGGGATCGGTGCAGGTGATCGCCGCATGCGGGGTCGTGATCGCTCCGTGATCCGATCCGTGATCCTCGCGACGGCCGGGCGTCCCGAAGTGCCATGATCGGGGCATGAGCGAGAACATCCCGACCTGGCCCCGGATCACGTCGCGCCTCGTGCGTGGTGAAGAGCTCGAGGCCGGCGAGGCGTCGTGGGCGATGGACGAGGTCATGTCCGGAAACACGACGCCGGTCCAGCTCGCCGGGTTCCTGGTGTCGCTGCAGGCCAAGGGCGTCACCAGTGGGGAGCTCGCCGCTCTGGCGGATGCGATGGTCTCGCATGCGCGGCCGGTGCGCGTCCCGTCGCGCGCTGTCGACATCGTCGGTACCGGCGGCGATCTGGCTCATACCGTGAACATCTCCACCATGGCCTCCATGGTCATCGCCTCGACGGGCCGCGCGGTGGTCAAGCACGGAAACCGGGCCTCGAGCTCGAGATCCGGCTCGGCCGACGTGCTCGAGGCGCTCGGCGTGCGCCTGGACCTGCCCGTGCCCGCGGTCGAGGAGCTGGTCGAGGAGATCGGGATGACATTCCTGTTCGCGCAGGTCTTCCACCCGTCGATGCGGTTCGCTGCGGAGGCCCGCAAGGGGCTGGGCATCCCCACCGTGATGAACATCCTGGGTCCCATCACCAATCCCGGCCGGCCCCGGGCGAGTGCGGTGGGCGTGGCCGACGCCACGATCGCGCCGACCGTCGCCGGCGTGTTCGCCGCTCGCGGCACCAGTGCCCTGGTCTTCCGTGGCCAGGACGGGCTGGACGAGCTCACCGTCACCGCTGCCTCCGACGTCTGGGAGGTGCGAGGCGGCGAGGTCCGTGAGCACTCGCTGGACCCGGAGCTCCTGCTGGGTATCCCGCGCAGCGGTCACGACGCGCTGCGCGGCGGCACCGCCGAGGAGAACGCGGAGGTGACTCGGGAGCTCTTCGCCGGGGCCCGCGACGGGCGGATGGGGCCGATCCGTGACGCGGTGCTGCTGAACGCGGCGGCCGGCGTGCTCGCCTTCGACGGGATCGATCAGGCGGCGGCCGACGGGTTCGAGGAGCGGTTCGCAGCCGCGTTCGCGGAGGCCCGGGACGCGTTGGACTCGGGGCGTCCTGCGGAGCTGGTCCGGCGTTGGGCTATCGCCTCGCGGGAAGCGGCCGCCGAGGACGGCTGAGGCCGTCGGCTCAGCCCTCGATGCCGAGGTCGAACGCGGCGTCCAGATCTCGCGTGGAGTAGGTCTTGAAGGCGATGTTCGTCGTGGTGTCGAGGATGCCCTGGACCTTCCCGAGATGCCCCGCGATGACGTCCGCGAGATCCTCGTGACGGCGCACCCGCACGACGGCGATCAGGTCGACGTCGCCGGTGACCGAGTACACCTGCTCGACGCCGTCGAGATCGACGACGGCCTCGGCGACCTCGGGGATGCGGGCGGACTCGACGACGATCGAGACGATGGCGGTGATCATGGCTTCTCCTCGGACGGGGCGCAGGGCGCGCCGGGACGTGTGCTCCGAGCCTAATCCGCGATCGGCGCCGCGAGTGCGGTCGTCCGGGCGAAGCGCTCCGCGAGCAGCTCGGCGTCGAAGCGAGCCCTCGCGGGCACATGCCACTCGCCCTCCATCAGCACCGTGCGCACGCCCTCGCCGTCGAGCCAGCTGAGCAGGATCTCCGCCTCCTGGTGGTAGCCCTGGCACAGCGGGGCGGCGAGCTCCGCCTCCCCGGTGCCGGTCACGGCCAGGGAGCGCGCGACTGCCAAGGGGTCGGCGTGGGAGGGCACCAGAGCCGTGCCGGCGAAACGGCCGTGCCGCACCGCCAGCAGCTCCCATCCGCGCCCGCCGATCACGCCCTCCGTGCTGGGCCGGGCGGCGATCAGCAGCGGCACCTCGCAGATCGCCCGCAGCCGGGAGGCGCGACGCGCGGCCGCGAGGTACATCCCCGCCAGGCGCCGCAGCTTCTCGGCGTCCTCGTAGCGACCGGCCGAGACGTGGCCTCGCATGCGGGCGGCGACATGGTCGAGGACCTCGCGGGGGTCGGCGAGCATCGCGTGGCGGATGCGATCCCGGTGCCCGGCCTCAGCGCGGGCACCGCGCCCGGAGGCCTGCTCGAACGCCGCCCCGCGGCCCAGGATCGCGTCGGTGAGCAGCCCGCGCAGGGGCTCGACGTCGTGCCGGGAGGACAGCGGGCCGATCTGGGCGGAGCCGTCGGCCTCCGGGCGCGCGATCCGTGCCGCGCGCAGCCCCTCGGAGCCCGAGCCGAGACGGAGCCACACCGCCTTCTCGGGGGAGAGCCCATGCCGGTTCGTCGGCGGCTTCTTCGCCGCGATGATCCGCAGCTCGCGCACCGCGGCCTCGGTCGGCGTGGTGCACTCCAGCACGTCGACCGACTCGGCGCGCGGCAGCATGTCCAGCACCTTGCGCCGGGTCTCGGCCGCCGTGAAGTACGTGCGCACCCGGGAGCGCAGATTCCGGGAGGTGCCCACGTACAGCACGCCTCCGTGGGCGTCGAGGAACTGGTACACGCCGGGAACCGAAGGAACCGTCTCGGCCAGGTGCTTCTTGCGCAGCTGCACCGGTGTGGCGCGGCGATGCGCGGAGGAGAGGTCCTCGAGGGTGGCGGCGCCGCGCGGTCCCAGCCGGTCGATGATCGCGTGCAGGACGTCCACCGTGGCCCGGGCATCCGAGAGCGCCCGGTGGTCAGGGGTGATGCTCGCTCCGACGTGCGCCGCCAGGGTGGAGAGCTTGTGGTCGCGCACCTCGTCGCGCCGGAAGACCGTCCGCGCCAGAGCCAGGGTGTCCAGCACCAGCGGCCGCGGCCACCCGATGTCGCAGCGGGCGGCCTGGGCGGTCAGGAACGAGATGTCGAACCGTGCGTTGTGCGCCACCAGGGCGGCGTCGCCGACGAAGTCCAGGAACATCGGCAGCACTGTGCGGATCGACGGGGCACCGGCCACCGAGGCGTCCGAGATCCCCGTCAGGGAGGCGATGTACGCCGGGATCTGGCGCTCCGGATCGACGAAGGTGCGGAACTCGCCGAGCACCTCCCCGCCGCGCACCTTGACCGCCCCGATCTCGGTGATGGCGTCGGCCCTCGGGTCGGTGCCGGTGGTCTCGAGGTCGACGACGACGAGGGTGGCGTCCACCAGCGGGGTGCCGAGATCATCGAAGCTCAGCTGGCGGCGCGCGGACATGGCCGCACACTACGACGCGGCCCTGACCATCGGAGGTGCCCGATGGTCCCGGCGCTCAGGACACCGGCTTGGACCCGGAGTAAATGCGCTCGATGACCTCGGAGAGGTCCTGGACGACGACGTTGCGCTTGAGCTTCATCGAGGGCGTGAGATAGCCGTTCTCCTCCGTGAAATCCGTCTCGATGACCTCGAACGCGCGGATCGACTCGGCGCGGGAGACGGACTGGTTGGCCTTGTCGACGGCCGTCTGCAGCTCGGCGCGCACGGCCGGGTCCTGGGCCGCCTGCGCGATCGTCATCTCCTCCATCCCGTTGTTCTTCAGCCAGGTCGGGAGCATCTCGGCGTCCAGCGTCAGGATGGCGGCGACGAACGGCCGCTGATCGCCGATCACGACGCACTGGCTGATCAGCGGATGCGCGCGCAGCTGATCCTCGAGCTGGGCGGGCGAGATGTTCTTGCCGCCCGCGGTGACGATGACCTCCTTGCTGCGGCCGGTGATGGTCAGCGTGCCGTCCTCGCCCAGCGAGCCGATGTCCCCGGTGCGGAACCAGCCGTCGCGGAGGGCCTCGGCGGTGGCCTCGGGGTTGTTGTGGTAGCCCTTGAAGACCATGACGCCCTTGACGAGGATCTCGCCGTCGTCATCGATGGCGACCGTGGATCCCGGAAGCGGCGGGCCCACGGTGCCCGGCTTGACCGCCCAGGGCAGGTTCACGCAGATCGGGGCGGTGGTCTCGGTCAGGCCGTAGCCCTCGAGGATGGTCACGCCGATACCGCGGAAGAAATGGGCCAGGCGGGCGCCCAGCGGCGCACCGCCGGAGACGGCCCAGGTGACCTGGCCGCCCATGGCCTCACGCAGCTTCCCGAAGACCAGCTTGTCGAACACGGCGTGCCGGAGCCTGAGGGGCAGGGGCACCTTTCCGCTCGACTGCGCCCGGGAGTAGGCGATCGCGGTCTCGGCCGCGGCGCTGAAGATCTTGCCGCGGCCGCCGGCGATCGCCTTGGCCTCCGCGCCGTTGTAGACCTTCTCGAACACTCGCGGCACGGCGAGCAGGAAGGTGGGTCTGAAGGCGGCGAGATCCGGCAGCAGGTTCTTGGTGTCCGGGGTGAAGGCGGTGGTGATCGGCCAGGACGCGGCCAGGACCGAGATGAGCCGTGCGAACACGTGCGCCATCGGCAGGAACATCAGCATCCGCGACCCCGGGGGCAGCACGTGCGTGCCCAGCAGGTTCAGGGCGCTGCGCGTGGTGTCCACGAAGTTGGCGTGGGTGAGCTCGGCGCCCTTGGGGCGGCCGGTGGTGCCCGAGGTGTAGATGATGGTCGCCACGTCCGCCAGGCCGCGCGAGGTGCGCCGGGCTTCGAGCTCCTCGTCGCTGACATCGCGGCCGCGCTGCTTGAGCTCGTCCAGGATGCCGTCCTCGATGACGCCGATGCGTTCCAGCGCGGGCAGTTCGCCGCGCACCGATTCCACGTCCTCCGCGTGCCTCGTCGCCTCGACCAGGGCGTAGCGCGCCCCGGAGTCGGAGGCGATCCATTGGATCTGGCTGGGGGAGGAGGTCTCGTAGATCGGCACGCTGACCGCTCCGGTCCACCACACGGCCCAATCGGCGAGCGTCCACTCGTAGCGGGTGCGGGAGAGGATCGCGACCACATCACCGGTCTCGACCCCACCGGCGATCAGTCCCTTGGCGACCTGCTTGACGTCCTCGATGAAGTCGGCGGTGGCCATCGGGGTGTAGCCGCCGTCGGGGTTCGCGTGCTCGAAGATCGGCACGGAGGGGTTCGAGCGCAGTCGCCCGAGGAGGAGATCGGTGGTGTTCTCGTCGGGCCGGCTCTCATGCTGTGGGGCAGTGGTGTACTGCTTCATCGAATCTCCTTCGATCCGGGCCGGGCGCTCGTGCCCGGCGTACCGGCCGCCTGCCCGGAAGCGCTGGTGGGGTGACCACGATCTTACGGCAGGCCGATCTACGATGTACGACAGCAGGCTGACGGGCCGGCTGGCCGATCAGCGAGCATGCCTGCGCACGGGCGAGAGCGCGTACAGGGCCGGACATACGGGGTATCGACGCAGAAGGAGCAGCATGCTCTCCATCGGAGTGGACATCGGCGGCACCAAGATCGCCGCCGGCGTGGTCGACGAGGACGGCGCCATCGTCGCCACGACCACGCGCAGCACGCCGGCCACGGAGCCGGAGCTGATAGAGGCGGGCGTCGCCGATGCCGTCGCCGAGCTGCGGGCCGACCACGACGTGGTCGGGGTCGGCGTGGGGGCCGCCGGGTTCGTGGGCGCCGACCGTCGCACCGTGAAGTTCGCGGCCAACCTCGCGTGGCGTCACCGCGCGCTCGCCGACGAGCTGGAGCGACTGACGGGCCTTCCCGTGGTGGTGGAGAACGACGCGAACGTCGCCGGATGGGCCGAGTACCGCTTCGGGGCGGCCACCGAGGCGGCGCACATGCTGATGGTGACCGTGGGGACCGGCCTCGGTGGGGCGATCGTCCTGGACGGCCGGCTGCTGCGGGGCAGCGGGGGCTTCGCGGGCGAGGTCGCGCACATGACCGCCGTGCCCGATGGGCAATGGTGCGGCTGCGGACGCAAGGGCTGCCTGGAGCAGTACACGGCGGGCACCGCTCTGGTGCGCACCGCGAAGCGGAGGGCCTCGGCGGGCGACCCGCTGCTGGGCCCGCTGGTGCAGGCTGCCGGCGGGGCACGCAAGGAGATCGACGGTCCGCTGATCACTCGCCTCGCCCAGCAGGGCGATCCGGGGGCGCAGGAGCTGATCGCGGAGATCGGTACCTGGCTCGGGACGGGTATGGCGTCGATCTCGGCGCTGCTGGACCCCGAGGTGATCGTGGTCGGCGGCGGCGTCGCGGCGGCCGGCGACCTCCTGCTGGATCCCGCCCGCCGCGCCTACGCCGCGAACCTCACCGCCCGGACGCACCGGGACCTGGCACCGTTCGTGCTCGCGAAGATGGGGAACCGCGCCGGGATCGTCGGGGCCGCCGACCTGGCTCGCTGACGGCTCTGCCGTGGGCCCCAGCCCTCAGACCTCGGCTCCGTCATCGTCGCCGTCCCTGCTGCGGGGTACCCGCAGGAGCAGGGACACCAGGCCACCGATGGCCGCGAGCCCTCCCAGCCAGGCGAGGAAGTCCGGCAGCGTCGCGCTCGCGGTGACCACGAGCATCAGCACGAATCCACCGATCAGCGCGGTCCACGACCACAGCGCACCGGAGGACGGCTCCGGCAGATCGGGGTCCGGCGGCTCGAAGTCGCCGTAGAGCACCTCGTCGTCATCGAGCTCGCGCGGACCGGCGGTGCCGCGCACGCCGTCGGCCACGTCGGGCGGCCCGGCCGAAGGATGTGCGGCCCGGGAGCGTGCGCGCGATTCCGCACTGGGCGGTTCGGACGGGGAGTCGGCACTGAAGGACCACAGGTCGTCCTCGTCCGGACCGCCCGTGCCGGGGTCCTGGTCTGCGGGCGCGTCCCCGTCCTCGTCCGGGTCCCGTGGTGGCGGGCCGTGGTCCTCGGCCGCCGGCTCGTGGGGAGCCTCGCCGGGGTTGAGCATCATGCCCTCGCTCTCGAGCATGCGCGCGAACTCGGCGTCGACATCGCGCGGATCATGCGCGTTCGGACGGTCGGCGGTCATCGCGGGCCTCCGGCGAGCTGCGGACCGCCGGCCGGCCGGGCGCCGTCGAGAGGCCGGGGCACATGGGCGTCCAGGAAGCGCGCCGAGGTCTCGAACAGCAGGTCGGCGTCCAGATCCAGCGGGACCAGATGACGGCTGCGTGTCGTCGCCAGTCGCTGGACGGACCCGCTGACCCGCGCGGCGATGAGATCGCTGTCGGCGGCCGGGACGGTCCGGTCCGCGGGGGAGGTGGCCAGCAGCAGCGGGACCTCGACTGCATCCAGCTCGCGCCGGGTGCGCGCGAACAGTCGCCGCACCTCGGCGACGGCGCGCACCGGCATCCGGTCGTAGGCCTCCTCGGCCCCGCCCTCCCGGGCGATGTCGGAGCCGATCCCGGGAAGGGTGCGCACCACCGGGGAGATCAATCCCGCAGCCGCCGCGGTCGCAGGCAGGGCGATGCCGGGATTGACCGCGACCACGGCTGCCAGGCGCCCGCGCAGCATCGGATCCTCGGCCAGGGCGAGGGCGAGCGCGCCACCCATCGACAGCCCGCCGACCGCGATCGGGCCGTGCTGGTGAGACAGCGTCAGCGCGGCCTCGCACACATGGCCGTACCAGTCCTGCCAGGACCGTCCCGCGAGGTCCTGCCACGAGGTCCCGTGACCGGGCAGCAGAGGGAGGTCGACGGCCCAGCCCCGCGCGGCGTGATCCTCGGCCCACGGACGCAGCGACTGCGGGGTCCCGGTGAAGCCGTGGCACAGGAGCAGCCCGCCGCGCGGGTTAGAGTGACCTCGCGCGCGCCAGGGGCGGGACAGTTCGCTGAACGCCATGGGTACATCGTCGCACCCGCGCCCGCATGCTTCATCCCCTCGTCCCCAGGAGTTCGTCGTGCTGTACGAGGTCGCCAAACCGCTCGTGATGGCCGTGGTGCGCGTGATCTGGCGTCCTACGGTCAGCGGCACCGAGAACATCCCGGACGAGGGCCCGGTCATCCTCGCCTCCAACCACCTGGCCTACTCCGACACGGTCTTCCTGCCGGGGCAGGTGCGCCGCAGTGTGCATTTCCTGGGCAAGTCGGACATCTTCGCCGGTCGCTCCCCGCTGAACCGGGTCGTGGCCTCGGTGATGCGCGGCCTGCACGTGATGCCGGTGGACCGGACCGGGGGCAGCGCCGCACGCTCGGCCATCGATGCCGGCCTCGATGTGCTGGCGGCGGGCAAGGTCCTCGGCATCTTCCCCGAGGGCAGTCGCAGCCCTGATGGCCGTCTCCACCGGGGCAAGACGGGCGTCGCCCGGTTCGCGCTCGCCACGGGGGCTCCGGTGGTCCCCGTGGCGATGCTGGGCGCGTTCGAGGCGCAGCGCGGCCGGAAGTACTTCCCGCGCCGGAGGCCCCGGGTGCACGCCGTGATCGGAGAGCCGCTGGATGTGCGCGAGATCGTCGCGGATCTCGACGGCGCCGAGGAATCGAAGGTGCTCAGAGCCGTGACGGACGCGGTCATGGACCGGATCCACGAGCTCTCGGGCCAGGAGCGCAGCGGTGAGTACGCCGCTGAGGTCAAGAAGTGCATGAAGGCCGCGGCGGGACAGCCCCTGGGTGGCGAGGAACCCGATACGGCGGTGTGAGATACGGCGGCGACCGCGCCCGCGCCGTCGCCGTCCGCACTGCTGGACGCCTCCGGCGCCGACCCCGTCGGGCTCGGCCGGCTCCCGAGGTTCCGGCCGCGGAGCCGGCCTCCCACAGGCAGGGTTCCGAGCACTGGAAGCGGTCGGCCGCGCGCGCGGGTACTGCGTACCCTGTGGGGGTGACTCAGTACAGCCCCGATGCCCCTGCCCGCGCCCACGACTTCTCGCTCTCCTCGGCCGACGACGGCCTGGCGGCGCTGGGCGCGTGGCGCGAGTATCCGCGGGAGCAGCAGCCGGTGTGGCCGGACGAGGCCGAGCGGGCGCAGGTCTTCGAGGACCTGCGCGCCGCTCCGCCGCTCGTCTTCGCCGGTGAGGCCGACGTGCTGCGCGATCACATCGCGGCGGCCGCCCGCGGAGAGGCTTTCCTGCTCGCCGGCGGGGACTGCGCCGAGACCTTCGCCGACTCCACGGCCGATCGGATCCGCAACAAGATCCGCACCATCCTGCAGATGTCGGCGGTGCTGACCTATGGTGCGTCCGTGCCGGTGGTGAAGATGGGCCGGATGGCCGGCCAGTTCGCCAAGCCCCGCTCCTCGGACGAGGAGACACGGGATGGTGTGACCCTGCCCACCTACCGCGGGGACGCGGTCAACGACTACGCCTTCACCCCGGAGTCACGGATCCCGGATCCGCAGCGTCTGTGGAGGATGTACACCACCAGCGCCTCCACCCTGAACCTGCTGCGGGCCTTCACCGGCGGCGGCTTCGCCGATCTCCGGGAGGTCCATTCCTGGAACCGCGGTTTCACCTCCGGAAGCGGCTACGACCGCTACGAGGAGCTGGCGGCGCAGATCGACAAGGCCATCCGCTTCATGGACGCCATCGGCGCGGACTTCGACGCCCTCAAGGTCGTGGAGTTCTACGCCTCCCACGAGGCACTGCTGCTGGACTACGAGGAGGCCCTGGCCAGGATCGACTCCCGCACCGGAGAGATCTACGGCTGCTCGGGCCACTTCCTGTGGGTGGGGGAGCGCACGCGCCAGCTGGACGGGGCGCACGTGGACTTCATGGCGCGCCTGCGCAACCCGATCGGGGTCAAGCTCGGGCCGAACGCGTCGGTCGATGATGCGCTGCGCCTGATCGACAAGCTCGACCCCGAGCGCGAGCCGGGACGGCTCACCTTCATCACCCGCATGGGCGCCGGCACCATCCGCGATCGCCTGCCGGCACTGGTCGAAGGCGTGCGCGACTCCGGGGCCCAGGTGGCGTGGGTGACCGACCCCATGCACGGCAACACGATCACCTCCTCGAACGGGTACAAGACCCGCCGCTTCGAGGACATCCTCGACGAGGTCGTCGGCTACTTCGAGGTCCACCAGGGCCTGGGCACGATCCCGGCCGGCCTGCACATGGAGCTCACCGGTGACGACGTCACCGAGGTCCTCGGCGGGGCCGGGGAGATCGACGAGGAGGGACTGACGCGCCGTTACGAGACGCTCGTGGACCCGCGCCTGAACCACCAGCAGTCCCTCGAGCTGTCGTTCCTGGTCGCGGAGATGCTCTCGCGACGCTGAGGGTCCTGAGGTGCCCTGCATGCCGGCCGGTGCCGGTGCCCGCCCGGGTCTCGGCACCGGCAGCGGGCCGGTCAGAACACCGTGATGGTGACCGTCGAGCCCTTCTCGAGCTCGGAACCGGCTGCTGCCGACTGTTCGTAGACGAGCCCGAAGACCGGCTCACCCCGATCGTGCTCGACCGTGACGGCGAAGCCGGCGGCCTCGAGTGCCGCCTTGGCGTCGGCCTCCGGCTTGCGGAAGACATCCGGGACGACGACCATCTCGGGCCCCAGCGACGTCACCAGCTCCACGGTGTCACCGCGGTACCCGGTGCCGGAGGCGGGCGATTGGGAGATGACCGCTCCGGCGGGCACGCTGCTGTGGTGGGCCGAGGACGAGGTCACGGAGAAGCCTGCCGATTCCAGGGCGGACCGCGCCGCGTCGCCGTCCTTCCCGGTCTGATCGGGGATCGCCAGCGGCTGGCGCCCCTGCGAGGCGACGACGTGGACCTCTCCACCCTCGGGCAGTGCGTCGGCGGACTGCGACTGGGAGATGATCTGGCCCTCGGGCACGGTCTCGGAGTATTCGGCCTCCTCCTCGACGAGCACCAGCCCGACGGACTCCACCTCGCTGCGGGCCTCCTCCATATCCATCCCGACGAGGTCGGGCACGGGGAAGGTCTGCTGTCCCTTGGAGACGACGAGCTGCACGCTGGCGCCCTTCTTGACGGTGGTGCCGGCCGACGGAGTCGCCTCGATCACGTGTCCGGCCGGCACCGTGTCGTCGAAGCGTTCCTCGGTGCGCGTGCTGAGGTCCTCGGCCGAGAGAACGGCCTCCGCATCGGTCAGCTGGGTGCCGGCCAGGACCGGGATCGTCCGGTCGGCGCCGGGGCCCGTGTTGAGGTACCAGTCCCCGCCGGCCCAGGCTCCACCGGCCAGCGCGATGACCAGGCACAGGGCCGCCAGCATCGCGAGCGGGCGGGAGCGTCGGCGGGTGCCGAGGGGGAGGTGGCGGCCGCGGCGGGCTCTCGGTGCCCGCAGGACGACGGTGCGGGGCGCCGGATCATCCTCTCCCGGAGTCCCGGGCCGAGACGTCGTCCCCTCCTGCTCCGTGGCCTCCGCGGGGTCCGGAGCATCGCCCTCTCCGGCGGTGTCCTTCTCCCCGGGATGCCCGATCCCGTCCGCGTCCTCCACCCCGACAGAGCCCCCGGGCCGGGCGGACTCGCCGCGTGAGGCGATCGCCGGGGCGCCGTCGTCGGTCGTGGAGAAGATCCCGGCCGGGAAGGCGCGGGGGCCGTGACCGAGCTCGGCCACCACGTCGTCCAGCGGTGAGGTCAGGCGCGGGGTGTCCGCGGTGTCGGTGTCCGAGCGCTCCTCGGGACGCGCGTCCATGACGGCGGCGGGCAGGGTCTCGATCAGCTCGCGCACCGCCCGCAGCAGATCGGCGGCGGTCGCGGGCCGCTGCTCGACCGCCCGGGCGGCGGCCCAGGTCACCAGCGAGTCCAGTTCCCGGGGGATGCCGGAGACCAGCGTGGAGGGGGCGGGGATGTCGTCGTGGACGTGCTGGAAGGCGATATGGACGGGCTGTTCCCCGGTGAACGGCTGCCGCCCGGTGAGCATCTCGAACAGCACCACGCCCAACGAGTACAGGTCGCTGCGTTCGTCGCAGTGGCCACGGGTGACGACCTCCGGGCTGATATACGCCACGGTGCCCAGGAGTGTGGCACTGGCCGAGGAGTTCGTGGAGCCGACGGCACGGGCGAGTCCGAAGTCGGCGACCTTCACGACCCCCTCGTGGTCCAGCAGGATGTTCTCCGGCTTGATGTCACGGTGGACGATGCCGGCATCGTGGGCCGCCACGAGCGCCTCGAGGACCTGCGCCGTCACGTCGAGGGCGTCGGCCACTCTCAGCCGCTCCACCTCGCCGATGCGAGCACGCAGCGTCTCGCCCTCGATGAGTTCCATCGCCAGATAGATGCGGTCGGAATCCTCGCCCTGGTCGAACACACCGACGACATTGCGGTGCGCGAGCCGTGCCGCCGCACGTGCCTCACGGCCGAACCGGCGGCGGAAGTTCTCATCCATCGCGAGGTGCGGATGCATGATCTTCAGGGCGACGACGCGATCGAGGCGCTCGTCATGGCCGCGATGGACGGTCGCCATTCCGCCGCGCGCGATCGGCTCCTCGACCCGGTAGCGGTCGTCGAGGAGCAGGCTGATGCCGGGGGAAGTCGACGTCGCCGCGCTCACGTGGTCAATCTAGGCCTAGCATGCGCACCGACCACGCAGCGACACACTCGTGGCGCGTCGGCATTTCGGTCGAGGCGGGCGATCCGGTCGACCGGTCGATGCCGGCGACGCCTCTCGAGGGAGTGCAGATGAGTCACGTGAGCGGCGCCCCGGTGACGCCGGCATGGTGCACGGCGGGCCCCGGACGTGGCACGCTTGACCCGTGAACGACCTCGACGACCTCATCACCGACTGGCTCACCCTGCCCGACGTCGCCCAGCGACTGGATGTAGAGGTCTCGCGCGTGCGGCGCCTCATCGAGGAAGGCCACCTGATCTCGGTGCGCCGCGGTGATCCCGTGGTCCGCATGGTCCCCGCCGAGATGCTCACCGACGAGGGCGTGGCCCCGCACCTTCCCGGGACGATCACCGTCCTGCGGGACGGAGGATTCGACGACATCGAGCTGCTGACGTGGCTGTTCAGCGAGGACGAGAGCCTTCCCGGGCGCCCGATCGACCACCTGCGCCGCGGTCAGCGCGGCGAGGTGCGCCGGCGTGCGCAGGCACTGGCCTTCTGACGGAACACTCCGGACCGGGCTTATCGACCGGCCCCTCCGCGTGACCGGTCACTCCGTGCGGCCCTACTGACCGGACCCTCCGGACCAGGCTTCCGACCGGCCCTCCAGGTCAGCCGTCCGGCCCGGCCTCAGGCGGGCAGCGCCCTGACGTCGGTGGCCAGTCCCGCGAGCTCCGACAGGCCGGCTCGGCCGAGATCTCCCAGCTCCGCGGCGGCCGAGAGCAGGTCCCGTGCACGTCCGGCCCGCTGCGTCACCTCCTCGGTCACGGAGGCGACCGCCCCGGTGGCAGTCATGAGTTCGTGGACGGCGGCGATGTCCCCGGCGTCGGCGTCGGCCCGTCCGATGACACGCGCCAGCAGCTCGCGACCGGCGTCGTCGGCGGCCGCCTCCGTGCGCGCGAGCAGTACCGTGCGTTTGCCCTCGACGATGTCCCCGCCGGTCGGCTTGCCGGTCTCGTCCTGATCCCCGACCACGCTGAGCAGATCGTCGCGCAGCTGGAACGCGGTGCCGACCTCGACCGCCCACTCGGCGAGCGACTCCAGGGCGGCATCGTCCCCGCCCATCAGTGCTGCCCCGATCCGTACCGGTCTCAGGACCGTGTACGGCACGGTCTTCCAGCGGATCACCGACAGGGCGGCCTGCTCGGCGTCGGTCGCCGAGGCGAAACCGCCCGCCTGATGGAGGATGTCCAGGAACTGGCCGGACATCACCTCGGTGCGCAGATCGTCGAACTCACGACGCGCACGCGAGAGGCGATCCTGATCCCCGGGGACATCCGCTGCGGTCTGCTCGGCCCAGCTCAGAGCCAGATCACCCAGCACGATGGCGACGGCGATGCCGTAGTCGCCGGCGGAACCGGCCAGTCCGTCGCGCTGATGCCGAGAGGCGGCGCCGACATGGAGGGCGGGCCGCCCGCGACGGACGGGGGAGTGATCGATGACGTCGTCGTGCATCAGCGCCGCGGCCTGGACGAGTTCGATCGCTGCCCCGCAGCGGGCGAGGGCATCCAGCTCCTGCTCGCGGGGCTCGCGGTCCAGCGCGGTCACGCCTCCCCAGAAGCAGAAACGGGGCCGCAGCAGCTTTCCGCCGCGCAGGTAGTCCTCGAGCGCATCCACCAGGGCGGCCGTCTCCGGGGAGATCTGCTCGAGCTGGCGCCGCCGCGCGGCGAGCTCCGCACGGGTGATCGCTTCGACCCGATCGACCAGCCGGTTCTCGAGCTCACGCAGACGATCGCCGTCGGCCGGCCCTTCAACAGCGGACATGGATGCTCCCTCTCCCGTCGACCCCACGATCTTCCCACGTCCTGCCATCGTTCCTCCCCACTCGGGCTCCGTCCCCAGGATCGCCCGCCGCCTCCCGTCGGGGCCGTGCGGTGGCGCAGGGTCGCCTCATGACGACGAACACCACACCCAGCGACCCCGGGCCGCGAGTCCTGCATCCCGACGATCCGGCGGAGCTCCTCGCCGAGGCGCGTCTCTGCCTTCGTGAGATCCCCACGGACTGCCTCATCCTGGTGGGCCATGCGGGCGACGGCACCGCACCGATGCTGACCTGCTCACCCCTGACAGACGTCATGTCTCCCGAAGGGCCGGAGCACCTCGAGCACCATCTCGGGCTGATGCGCGAGCACGGCAGCTCGCGGGCGCTGGCACTGCTCGTCATCGACGACGGCTACGAGCCGCTCGCGCCCCAGGTGGCCATCGACATCTCGATCCTCGCCGGCGGCCTGGTCCTGACCACCGCCAGTCGCCTGCTCCCGGAACCGTTCGAGATCGACGTGCTGTGGGCCGTGGGTGACTCGCGTGCGCGGCAGGTGCTCCTCTCAGGCGCCGGGCAGGACGGGGACGAGAGCCTCCTCGTCTCCCCGCCCGGTCCGCTGAAGCGCTTCTCCGAGACCAGCGCCGCAGCGAACGCCGTCTTCTCCGGCGCCCCCGTCCCGCAGGAGCGCGAGGAGGAGCCGGTGCTCGAAGCGATCGGGCGCAGCATCACACTGGCGCGCACCGAGCTCGGCGCCTCGTGCGACCCCGGAGCGCTGTTCGAGACGGCGCGCGGCGCGCTGGGCAGGCTGCGGACGTGCCACGGCGACCCGGCCGGGAGCGACTTCGTGACGGACTGTGAACACGTCTCCGCGCTGCTCTCGGCAGTCGCCGTCGACCGCCTCCATTGGGAGCTGCTGGCGCAGTGCGTCGAACACGGCAACGCCGGCAGCATCGACCGCGAGGAGCTGCTGCAGGTGCTCGTCAGCGCTCCCCAGTGGTCCCCGCATCCTGATATCTGCGCAGGTGGGAGCTGGTATGAGGCACTGGAGAAGCTACGTGAGGTCGCCGCCGCGGCGATGGACGCTGCGCCCGCTGCCCGGCGCTCCACGCCCCGGGCAGCCTGGCGGGGCCTCACCGCGATGCTCGTGATGCTGGCGTGGTGGAACCATCGGTTCGCCACCGCGGGAGGCTTCGTCGACGATCTCTGGGGCCGCGAACCGGACTCGACTCTGGCACCCTTGCTGGCACGAATGACCGACACGCCGATCTTCCCGGCCTGGTGGCCCAGCACCTGATCCCCAGGACCGCTGGACCCTGCCGCGCAGGGGAGCAGGGAGGAGCAGCCGCCGATGACGATGCTCGGAGCACGGAGCGCCCGGCACCGGTCCGCTGCCGACGCCGATGCCGTCGGCTCCCCCCAGCCCGGGACCGCTGCTGAACCTCCCCCGGTGACGGGCGCGTGGAGACCGGAGCACGGCGACGGGGACCGCCGCTTCGTCGAGATCGGTCCGCTGGCCCTCGAGGGCGGCGACGTGCTCGAGGACGTCACCATGGCGTACGAGACCTGGGGCCGGCTCGATGCTGATCGCGGCAACGCCGTCCTGGTGCTGCACGCGCTGACCGGTGACTCCCACCTGCGCGGCCCGGCGAGCAGAGCGCACCCCAGCCCCGGATGGTGGGAGGAGATGGTCGGCCCGGGCCGCCCCGTCGACACCGACCGGTACTTCGTGATCGCCCCCAACGTGCTGGGCGGCTGCCAGGGGACCACGGGCCCGAGCTCCCCGGGGCCCGGCGGCGACCCGTGGGGATCGAGGTTCCCGCTGGTGACCGTGCGTGACCAGGTGGAGGCGGAGCGTCGGCTGCGCGACAGGCTCGGCATCGACAGCTGGGCACTGGTGATCGGCGGATCGATGGGCGGGATGCGCGCGCTCGAGTGGGCGGTGTCCCATCCCGACGAGGTCGAACGGCTCGGTCTGATCGCCACCTCGGCCCGAGCCACGGCAGACCAGATCGCCTGGAACAGCGCACAGATCGCTGCTATCCGCGTCGACCCCGGCTTCCATGGCGGCGATTACTACGACCAGCCGAACGGTCAGGGACCCGATTCAGGGCTCGGGATCGCCCGCCGGATCGCGCACACCACCTATCGCACGGCGGCGGAGCTCGAGACGCGTTTCAGCAACCGGCCGCAGCCGGGCGAGGACCCGCTGGACGGTGCAGGCAGGCATCAGGTGACCAGCTACCTCGATCACCACGCCGGAAAGCTCGTGCGCCGGTTCGACGCGAACTCCTACCTGGTCCTGGCGACCTCCATGAACACCCACGACGTCGGACGCGATCGCGGCGGCATCGCCGCCGCACTGTCCAGGGTCACAGCTCGCACTCTGGTGGTCGCGATAGATTCCGACCGGCTCTTCCCGCCGGACCTCGTCGGCGAGATGGCCCACCACATCCCGGACGCCCGATGGCATGTCGCGAACTCGGTGATCGGGCACGACGCCTTCCTGCTGGCGCATCCGGACCTCGGCGAGTGGATCGGTGCCCTGCTGGATGATTAAGCTGGCCCGACCGATCGGCGCCATCGAGGATGACGACGCGGGAGAGTCCAGCACAGCCACGAGGGGAGCGTTCGCATGACCATCGTCGTGGGGTACTCCCCATCAGGCCAGGGGCGCGCGGCGCTGCAGGCCGCCATCCGGCACGCCCGCCGGACCAAGGACGACCTGGTCATCGCCTCCCACCAGTACAACGATCCCGACAGCGGCCCGGCCGCCGCCTCCGAGGGCGAGGTGCGCGAAGCGCTCGCCGACGCCGGCGCCGATGACCTGGACGTGGCGGTGCGCAGCAACTCTCAGCAGGACATCGGCGAGTTCCTGCTGACGGTCGTCGACGAGGTCTCGGCCAGCCTGCTGGTGATCGGACTGCGCCGGAAGTCCCCGATCGGCAAGCTCAACCTCGGAGCCTCCGCCCGCCGTGTCGTGCTCGGTGCCCCCTGCCCGGTCCTCACCGTCAAGGACGGATTCGCCCACGGCGAGGACGGCCCCATCGCACGCTCCTGAGAGATGCGTCATCCCTCGCGGGTGCACCACGGCGGACCGCGAGTTCGTCGGCGCCGAGTGGTCCCGACGGGCCGGGAATAACACCGCGCGCCGGGCGTTATACTCGTAAGGCTTGACGGCACCGTGCCTTCGTGCGCCGTGAGACCGGTTCGTTCCGGGATGACGGCGCCAGCGGGATCCGCGAGCCGCGCCGAGATGACTGATCGCCCGAGTGTGGCGGTGCGCTCCCAGGGAGCACCGCCGGAAGAAGGAACTCTGTGACCTCCTCCAAGACCGCCGAGACCGCCACTGACACGACCGTTGCCGCGGCCGGGTCCGAGGCGGACGCGCCCTCGAAGCGTTCCGCGTCGACCGCGAAGCCCGCGTCCGCGACCGCCCGGAAGAAGCGCACCACCAAGACCGACTCCGCCGTCGAGCCCGACGCGAGCGTCGAGGCCGCCGCGCCCGACGCCGTCGAGACCGACGGCGCCGAGAAGCCGGTCGAGAAGAAGACCGCTGCCAAGAAGGCCGCTGTGAAGAAGGCGGCCAAGGTCGCCGAGACCTCCCCGGACGTGGCCGAGGAGCCCGACGCCGAGGCCGAGGCCGAGGAGGGCGAGACCAAGAAGGAGCCCTCGGAGACCGACGTCAAGGTCGAGGAGTCCGGGGGCTTCGTCTTCAACGCCACCGAGGACGACGCGCCTGCCCAGCAGGTCGTCACCGCCGGCGCGACCGCAGACCCCGTCAAGGACTACCTCAAGCAGATCGGCAAGGTTGCGCTGTTGAACGCGGCCCAGGAGGTCGAGCTCGCCGAGCGCATCGAGGCCGGCCTGTACGCCGAGCACAAGCTCAAGGAGGACGAGTCCATCGCCAAGACCAAGGCCGGTCGCGAGCTCGCGATCGTGGCCGAGGACGGTCGCGCGGCCAAGGACCACCTGCTCGAGGCCAACCTCCGTCTGGTCGTCTCCCTCGCCAAGCGCTACACCGGCCGCGGCATGCTCTTCCTGGATCTCATCCAGGAGGGCAACCTCGGTCTGATCCGCGCCGTCGAGAAGTTCGACTACTCCAAGGGCTACAAGTTCTCGACCTACGCCACCTGGTGGATCCGTCAGGCCATCACCCGTGCGATGGCGGACCAGGCTCGCACCATCCGCATCCCGGTGCACATGGTCGAGGTCATCAACAAGCTCGCCCGCGTCCAGCGCCAGATGTTGCAGGATCTCGGGCGTGAGCCCACCCCGGAGGAGCTCGCCAAGGAGCTCGACATGACCCCCGAGAAGGTCGTCGAGGTCCAGAAGTACGGCCGCGAGCCCATCTCCCTGCACACCCCGCTGGGTGAGGACGGCGACAGCGAGTTCGGCGACCTCATCGAGGACTCCGAGGCCGTCGTCCCCGCCGACGCGGTCAGCTTCACCCTCCTGCAGGAGCAGCTCCACTCGGTGCTGGACACCCTCTCCGAGCGCGAGGCCGGCGTGGTCTCCATGCGCTTCGGTCTGGAGGACGGCCAGCCCAAGACCCTCGACGAGATCGGCAAGGTCTACGGGGTCACCCGCGAGCGCATCCGGCAGATAGAGTCCAAGACCATGTCGAAGCTGCGCCACCCCTCGCGGTCGCAGGTCCTGCGCGACTACCTCGACTGAGCCACCGCCTCGACAGAGCTCGGGGGTGCGCCCTCGAGGGGACTGCACGCTCGAACGAGAGAACCGACCGACGTGACGACGCTGCATGAGCACGGCGCCGGGCACCCCCGTGGGGAGCCCGGCGCCGCGTCTGTGACCGTGATCCGGATGGGCCCGGAGGACTGGGTCGCCCACCGCGACCTGCGCCTGGCGATGCTCCGCGATGCTCCCGACGCCTTCTGGGCCCGACTGGAGGACGTGCAGGGCCGCAGCGAGGCGGAATGGCGCACCGAGCTCGCCGGCCCGCGCCTGCACCTCCAGGCCCGGCGGGGCGATCAGGTCCTCGGCGGAATCGGTGTGCTGCCCGAGGGGTACACCACTGACGAACCCATCGGCGAAGACGAAGCGCATCTGGTCTCGATGTGGGTGGACCCGCGTGAACGCGGCAGCGGGATCTCCCGGCTGCTCATCGGTGCCGCGGCGGAGCTCGCCCTCGAGCTCGGACGGCCGCACCTCACACTCGACGTGGACTCCGCGAACACGCGCGCCCAGAGGAGCTACGAGCGGCTGGGATTCACCGCCACCGGCGTCGAGGACCCGCGCGAGGGCCACGAGACGAGCTGGGTCCAGTACGCGGCCGAGGCGCACGACCTCCTCGAGGGCAGCTGACCCGCGAGCCGCTCCGCTCTCGAGACACCGCGAGCCCCGCCCTGCTCAGCAGGACGGGGCTCGCGACGTTCGGACGCTGCCGTCAGATCAGGTCGTGGCTATTCGTCCGATCTCCTCCCGTTCGCCCTGCGCGGTCCGCTCGTTCCTCGCGGACCTCTCCGGGCTCACAGTTCGTCGATCAGTCCTCGACCGGCTCCGGCTTGGCGTGGAGGCGTTCGGTCTCGTCGATGACCTCGGAGACGATGCCCTTGAGGGCGTCCTCGTGGGCGCGTGCGTGATGGGCGCAGAACATCAGTTCACCGCCGGCCTCCAGTCGCACCTTGACGTACGCCTGGGCGCCGCAGCGGTCGCACCGGTCGTGGGCGGTCAGCCGGGGAGCTTCAAGAGTCAAATTCATGGTCCTTTTCTAGCACCCCGCAGGTGCCCGGGGGGAGAGCTTCGCGCCCTGGTTCGCTGGTGGCGCAACGAACCTGTGAGCGGGGCCCCAATACCGGGATCGGGCGGTGCGGCCACGTAGAATCGCCAGGGTGTCCACCTCCACCGCATCGAACTCCAGAACCCAGAACAAGACCGCCTACGACGCCCGGAACCTCCAGGTGCTCGAAGGGCTCGAGGCCGTCCGCAAGCGCCCGGGCATGTACATCGGCTCGACGGACTCCCGCGGGCTCATGCACTGCCTCTGGGAGATCCTCGACAATGCTGTCGATGAAGCGCTCGGCGGCTACGGCGACTCCATCGCGGTGATCCTCCACCCGGACGCCTCCGTCGAGGTGCGCGACACCGGCCGCGGCGTCCCCGTCGACATCGAACCCCGCACCGGTCTCAGCGGCGTCGAGGTCGTCTACACCAAGCTCCATGCGGGCGGGAAGTTCGGCGGCGGCTCGTACGCGGCCGTCGGTGGTCTCCACGGCGTCGGCGCCAGCGTCGTCAACGCCCTGTCCGGGCGGCTCGACGTCGAGGTCGACCGCGCCGGCAAGACGTACGCGATGAGCTTCAAGCGCGGGGTCCCGGGCGTCTTCGACGACGGTGGGACCCCCGATCCCGAGGCCCCGTTCACCCCGGCCGACGGGCCCGGTGAACTGCGTGTGGTGGGCAAGGCCAAGCGCGGGGTCTCCGGCACCCGGGTTCGGTACTGGGCGGATCCGCAGATCTTCATCAAGGGCTCCCACTTCGCGCTGGACGATCTCCACCGTCGCGCCCGCCAGACGGCGTTCCTGGTTCCGGGACTGGAGATCTCGGTGACCGACCACCGGCCCGAGGCGACCCCGGACCAGCCGGCCACCCGCACGTACAAGTACGAGGGCGGCATCAGCGAGTTCGTCGAGTATCTCGCCCACGACGAGAAGATCACCGATGTGATCCGCCTGCAGGGCTCGGGCGAGTACACCGAGACCATCCCGGTCCTCGACAAGAACGGCCACATGGTTTCCACCGACGTCGACCGCAAGTGCGAGGTCGACATCGCGCTGCGCTGGGGCGCGGACTACGAGTCCACTGTGCGTTCGTTCGTGAACATCGTGGCCACCCCCAAGGGCGGCACCCACGTCACCGGTTTCGAGCAGGCGCTGGTGAAGACCATGCGCAAGCAGGTCGAGAACCAGGCGCGACGGGTCAAATTCAACACCAAGAACGAGAAGATCGAGAAGGACGACACCCTGGCGGGCCTGACCGCCGTGGTCAGCGTCCGGATCGACGAGCCGCAGTTCGAGGGTCAGACCAAGGAGGTGCTCGGCACCCCCGCGATCCGCGCGATCGTCTCCAAGGTCGTCGAGGACCGCCTGACCGACTTCCTCACCTCCACCGCGAAGGGGGAGAAGGAGCAGGCCAACCTGGTCATCGACAAGGTGGTCTCCGAGATGCGGGCCCGTATCGCCGCCCGCATGCACAAAGAGGTCTCGCGCCGCAAGAACGCGCTGGAATCCTCGACGATGCCGACCAAGCTCGCCGACTGCCGCAGTACCGAGATGGAGCGCTCCGAGCTGTTCATCGTCGAGGGTGACAGCGCCCTGGGGACCGCGAAGAACGCCCGCAACTCCGAGTTCCAGGCTCTGCTGCCCATCCGCGGCAAGATCCTCAACGTGCAGAAGGCGTCCATCACGGACATGCTCAAGAACACCGAGTGCGCCGCCATCATCCAGGTGCTCGGGGCCGGCTCCGGCCGCACCTTCGACCTCGACGCCGCCCGCTACGGCAAGATCATCATGATGACCGACGCCGACGTCGACGGCGCCCACATCCGTACTCTGCTGCTGACCCTGTTCCACCGCTACATGCGGCCCCTGGTCGAGGAGGGCCGGGTCTACGCCGCGGTGCCGCCGCTGCACCGGGTGGAGATCATCCACGGCGGCTCGAAGAAGAACGAGTACGTCTACACCTACTCCGAGGCGGAGCTGAACAAGCTGCTGAAGAACCTCGAGCGGCGCGGCAAGCGGTTCAAGGAGCCGATCCAGCGCTACAAGGGGCTCGGGGAGATGGACGCCGATCAGCTGGCCGACACCACCATGGATCCCGGGCATCGCACCCTGCGCCGGGTGCGCATCGAGGACGCCGAGGCGGCCAGCTCCATGTTCGAGCTGCTGATGGGCTCGGAGGTCACTCCGCGCAAGCAGTTCATCATCGAGGGCGCCGAAGAGCTCGACCTGGAGAGGATCGACGCATGAGCGTCGCCGTCCGCGTGATCCCGTGCCTGGACGTCGACGCGGGACGCGTCGTCAAAGGTGTCAACTTCCAGGGCCTGCGTGATGCCGGCGACCCGGTCGAGCTCGCCGCCCGCTACGGCGCCGAAGGGGCCGACGAACTCACCTTCCTCGACGTCACCGCATCCTCCGGGGGCCGCGAGACCATGATCGACGTGGTGCGCGCCGCCGCCGACCAGATCTTCATCCCGCTGACCGTCGGTGGGGGAGTCCGCTCCGCGGAGGACGTCGACCAGCTGCTGCGCGCCGGGGCCGACAAATGCGGCGTCAACACTGCCGCCATCGCGCGCCCCGAGCTGATCAGCGAGATCACGCGCCGGTTCGGCAACCAGGTACTGGTGATGTCGATCGACGCCCGCCGCGTCACCGAGGACACACCCGAGGGCACCGCACGCACCGGGTCGGGCTTCGAGGTCACCACGCACGGGGGCCGCCGCGGCACCGGGATCGATGCGATCTCCTGGATCCGGGAGGTGACCGAGCGCGGCGCCGGCGAGATCCTGCTGAACTCCATGGATGCCGACGGCACCGAGGCGGGCTTCGACCTGGAGCTGATCCGCCTCGCCCGCGAGGCCACCACCCTGCCGCTGATCGCCTCCGGCGGTGCCGGGAAACCGGAGGATTTCCCCCCGGCCGTGCATGCCGGGGCCGACGCCGTGCTCGCCGCGAGCGTCTTCCACTTCCGTCAGCTGACCATCGCCGATGCGAAAGCGGCGATGGCGGCCGACGGCATCGCCGTGCGGTGAGCGCGCCCCTGTCGGTCGCTTCCCTCGAGCCTGCCAACCGGCGTCCCCGTCGCCAGCGTGCCGCCGTCATTCTGCTGGCGGGCCTCCTGGCACTGCTCGTGGGGGCCGGCTGGCTGCTGTGGGACAACCGCCGTCTGGACGTCACCTCCTATCAGGTTCCCGTCCAGCAGCTGCCTGCCGCGGCCGACGGAGTGCGCATCGCCCAGCTCTCCGATGTCCATGCCGCCTCATTCGGGACGTTCCCGGACCGCATCGTCTCCGCCGTCCGGTCGGCCGAGCCCGATCTCATCGCGCTCACCGGGGATCTCATCGACATCCGCACCGCGGATCTGGGCGCCTCGCTCGACCTCGCGGAACAGCTGGCCGGTATCGCGCCCGTGTACTACGTGCTGGGCAATCACGAGGCCGACTCCCCACTGCGCACCGAGCTGCTGGAGGGTCTGGAGGAACGAGAGGTCCATGTCCTGCGCGACGAGGCGACGACGCTGGAGCTCCCGGAGACGACGCTGACCCTCGTCGGTCTCGACGATCCGCGTGTGGATCACGCGGCTGACCGGGAGGCGACGCCCCCGGAGACGACCCTGGCCGGGCTCGACCTGCCGCGACAGAGCCCGACGGTGCTGCTGGCGCACCGGCCCGAGCTGTGGTCCGACTACGCCGCAGCGGACGTGGACCTCGTGCTGTCGGGCCATGCCCACGGCGGCCAGGTGCGCGTTCCGGGCCTCGGCGGGCTCTTCGCCCCGCACCAGGGCTGGCTCCCCGAGCTCACCGACGGGGTCCATACGCGCGAGGGGACCACGATGGTCATCAGCCGAGGCCTCGGCAACAGCATCGCCGGAGTGCGCGTGAACAATCCGCGCGAGCTCGTGGTGGTGGAGCTGACCTCAGCCGCCGACTGAGACGTGGCTGGAACGGGAGGCGCGGCGGACGGCGCGATCGTCCGGGAGTGCGGCGCCTGACTGTGTGAACGCGGCGTCTGACGGGGCCGCAGCGCCTGACTCGGACCACAGCGCCCGGCCAGCACGCCGGCGCCCGTTCGTGCTGCCCCGGCCCACGGGCGCGACCGGGAGGTCACGGCCCGGGGCCAGGGGAACAGGACGGAGTCGCCCTCGTCAGCGGTGGATGAGTCCGGCGTTCACGAGCGCCCGCGCGAACACCGCCTCCTGTTCGCGGCGTGCCTGCGCGGCGGCCTGCTGGCGCAACGCCTGGTCGACGGCGCGCTGCCGTCGGGTTTTCTGGGCGACGCGGCGACGAGAGGTCCGGTTGTCCAGCGCGGACCTCTCCGGCTCCGACGGCAGAGCCGCTGAGGAGTCCTGCTCGACCGGCAACGGTGGGATAAGCGTCGAGGAGGTCTGTGCGGCTGTCGAGCTGGGGACGGCCGCGCCCGCCTGCGTGGGACGGGCAGGACTCTGCGTGAGGGGCGAAGCCCCGGTGAATGCAGTCGTAGGGGGTTCGGGTCGGACGGATTGCAGGCGCTCATCTGTGCGCATGGTGCATCTCCTGGGACGTGGTGGTGCCAAGTCTTCTCGGCAGGAAGGACACGAGGTGTCCGCGAAGTGGGGACCGCCGGACGCGATGTGCCCATGGGGTCGAGATAGGCGTCGCCGACGATGCGAGAGAGGGGTGGCCGTCTCGTCGCGATCGATGGGCGATGCCACGTTCGGGCTGCGCCGAAGCGCAGCAAAGGGTGCCGACCGCTGCCCAGAGCGGGCTCGCCTCACGGCGCGATGCGACGCGACCCGCCGGGGGCAGGTGTCGAAGTCACGCAGTGCGCAACGAGGCGTTGGCGCTCGGTGTGGTGCGGTGTGGTGCGGTGCGGTGCGGTGCGGTGCGGTGCGGTGTGGTGCGGGCGGCCGTGCCGAGGCCTACGCCGCGGGGCTCGGAGCCGGCTACGGCGTCAGCGGGCTACCTGGCCGGCGCCCGCCGTCGGCTGCGCAGCGGCCCCCATCGGCCTCTGTCGCCTCCACGGTGGAGCCGGGGTGCCGGGCGGGGGATGCCGCGAGGCCGAACAGCGACGCGGCCAGGTCGGCCGGTGTCGGATTCGGGGTCGTGTGCATCTCCATATGGACAGTCGACCATCACGCTGGATTGGGCACAACTGAATTATTGGCCTCTGGGTCGTCGTCCGCGGACTTCCGTCCGCTCCGGCGGGGTGGCACGGCCCGCGTCGCTCATGGGCTGCGGCTGGTTGCTCGTCAGGTCAATATGTCGGATCACTCGTGAGCGTGCTGATCCCGTTCCGATGGATACCGGGAGAGATCGATACCGCGACAGTTGTCGTTATCGGAGCCCGATAGCGACAACTCAGGCGGTATGGAAAGCCGGCTGCGGCACAACCGGCGGCGTGTGGGCTGCGGCGCTATTGGGGGCGTGCAAGCGCGGGGCGCGGCGCGAAGTGCGAGGCGCGGGGCGGCCTGGGGCGCGGGGTGCGAGGCAGCTGGGGAGCGCGGGGCGCGGGGCTCTCAGTGCTCGATGCGGTAGCTGACGCCGAGGGTGTACGACTCCTCGGGAGCGAGCGCGACGAAGCGATCCTTGGCGACGGCCGGCTCGACGCAGACGAACTGCGGCCACGCATCGTCCGGGACATCGTCCATGCCGCGCGCGAGTTCGTCCCAGGGATTCCAGACCACCGTCTTGGTGGTGCCGCGCGGGATAGAGACGATGCGACGGGTCCGGTCACTGACGGTGACCTCGCCGGCGGCGTCGACGATGCGATCCGTGGAACCGGTCAGCTGCAGGGGCTCGTCCCCGAGGACATCGGCCGCGAGACCCCGAGTGTTGTCGAGGTACTCGGCGTTCTCGAGGCCCGCGATCTCGATGCTGCGCACGTCGCTCACGGAGAGGTACGTGTGCAGGGCGGCCTCCAGCTCGAGAGGCTCCTCACCGGCGATGACGGTCAGGTCCACGGAGAGACCGGCCCCGAGGCGGAACACCGCCTTGGCGGTCAGTTCGTCGGTCTCCTCCGGGGTGGACAGCTCCAGGACCACGTCGTCGCCCTCGAGCGCTGCGGAGACGAGGTCCCAGCGCACGTTGCGCAGCCAGCCGTGCTTGGTCGGCCGGTCGCCGTCACGGCCGGGGCCGAACCACGGGCCGATCAGCGGGATCCCGCCGCGGATCGCCGCGCCGCGACCGAAGTGGGAGTCGGGGCTGAGCCACAGCAGGTCGTCCTCGCCGGCGGGGATCCAGCTCGTCAGATGCGCGCCGTCGAGGTGGAGCACGGCCTCGGCAGCCGGTGTGCGGACCACGATCGCGTCGCTGCCGTGGACCTGCTCGAGGCGAACCCCGTCGGGCAGGGGAGTGGACGGAGTCGGTGCGTCAGTGCTCGCTGGGCTCATGCCGACCATCGTGGCACGGGAGCGTGAGCCCTGCACGTCCGGCCGCGCGGGCCCTGCATGGCCGGACGCTCGAGGTCGCGACGGTCCACGCCCGGCCGTGGGCCGTCAGCCGATGACAGCGGCGCGGAGGCTGGCGGCCGCGGCCCGTCGTCGACCGCGGGCCGGAGCGGACGCCGGGAGTCAGCCGACGGCGGCGATCGGCACCGAGACCGGCGTGCCCGACCCGTCCCGGCGGCCCGTGGGCTCGGGCAGGTCGATGGGCTGGCCGGCCTCGGAGGAAGCACGCGCCGGATGCGGCACCACCCACGCCCCGATGAGCGAGTCCTCGCCGCGCAGGAAGCGGTGGCAGCGCAGGCCGGCGGTGGCCCGGCCCTTGGCGGGGAACTCGGTCAGAGGGGAGACCTTCAACGAGCCCGTCTGCAGCAGAGGCAGGGTCGAGGAGCTGCCGGCGACGGTCACCACATCGGCGTCCGCGGTCACGTCGATCACGCCGAAGGAGACCACCTCGGCGCCCGGCGCGAGCTTGATCCCGGCGACGCCACCGGCACCGCGGCCCTGGGGGCGCACGCCGGAGGACGGGAAGTGGAGCAGCTGGGCATCGGAGCTGATGAACACGAGATCCAGATCGGTGTCCTCCTCGAGGTCGGCCACGCCGACCACGGAGTCACCGTCCTTGAGCGAGATGATCTCGAAGCCCTCGGACCGCGGGAAGTCCAGTTGGACCCGCTTGACCACGCCCTGTCGGGTGCCCAGGGCGATCGCCCCGCCGCGGGCCACGTCGGCCTCGGCGATCCGGATCAGGCCCAGGGCCCGCTCCTCGCGCTCGAGATCGATGAGGTCGGCCAGCCGTGCCCCGCCCGCCAGCGATGGCGCACCGTTGGTGGGGGCGAGCGACGGCAGATCCACGACCGACAGGTGCAGGACACGACCGCGGTCGGTGACGACTCCGACGGTGGAGCGAGTACTGGTGCGGGTGTGCGAGACGACCACGTCGTGTGAGCCGCGCGGCCCTTCGCGCACCAGTGGGCCCTGCCCGGCGATGCGGGCGACCAGCCCGGTGCCCGTCAGCAGCACCGAGCAGGGCTCGTCGGCCACCTCGAGGGAACCGCCGGCTGCGGCGACGGGCTGTTCGGCGGCCTCCAGCAGGACGGTGCGGCGGGAGTCCCCGTGCTCGGCGGCGACGGCCGCCAGCTCGTCGGAGACCAGCCGGCGCAGCGCTTCCTCGGAACCCAGGATGGTCTGGAGCTCCTCGATCTCGCGGCGGAGGTCGTCGCGCTCGGCCTCCAGGTCGATCTGCGAGAAGCGCGTCAGACGGCGCAGACGCAGCTCGAGGATGTAGTCGGCCTGCAGCTGGGTCAGGTCGAACACGCCCATCAGGCGGGTGCGGGCGCTCTCCGCGTCGTCGCTGGAGCGGACGATCTGGATGACCTCGTCGATGTCGACGATCGCCAGCAGCAGGCCCTCGACCAGGTGCAGGCGCGCCTGGTGCTTGGACAGACGGTGCTCGGTGCGCCGGCGCACCACCTGCAGACGGTGGTCGACGAACACCTCCAGCAGCTGCTTCAGACCCATCGTGCGCGGCTGGCCCTCGACCAGGGCGACGTTGTTGATCCCGAAGGACTCCTCCAGCGGGGTGTACTTGTACAGCTGCTCGAGCACGGCCTCCGGGTCGAAGCCCGACTTCACGGTCAGGACCAGGCGCAGGCCGTGGTGACGGTCGGTGAGGTCCTGGTAGTCGGTGACGCCCTGGACCCGCTTGGACTGGACCGCGTCGCGCAGCTTCTCCGCGAACCGCTCGGGACCCACCTGGTAGGGGAGCTCGGTGACGACGATGCCCTTGCGGCGGGAGGTGACGTTCTCGATGCGCGTGGTGGCGCGCATCTTGAACGAGCCGCGCCCGGTGCGGTACGCGTCCCGGATCCCGGCGAGCCCGATGATGCGACCGCCCGAGGGAAGATCCGGTCCGGGCACGAAGCGCATCAGCTGCTCGAGGTCGGCCTCGGGGTTCTCGATGAGGTGGCGGGCGGCGGCGATGGTCTCGACCAGGTTGTGCGGGGCCATGTTCGTGGCCATGCCCACGGCGATCCCGGACGCCCCGTTGACCAGCAGGTTCGGGTACTGCGCGGGGAGCACTTCGGGCTGGGTCAGCTGATTGTCGTAGTTGGGCACCGTGTCCACGACGTCCTCGTCCAGCGATGCCGTCATCAGCAGCGCGGAGGGAGCCGGGCGTGCCTCGGTGTATCGGGGCGCAGCGGGGCCGTTGTCCAGGGAGCCGAAGTTGCCGTGCCCGTCGACCAGGGGCATGCGCATCGAGAAGTCCTGGGCCATGCGCACCAGGGCGTCGTAGATCGCGGTGTCGCCGTGCGGGTGGAGCTTGCCCATCACCTCGCCGACCACGCGCTGGCTCTTGACGTGGCCCCGATCGGGGCGCAGCCCCATCTCGGCCATCATGTAGAGGATGCGGCGCTGGACCGGCTTCAGGCCGTCACGAGCATCCGGCAGAGCCCGCGAGTAGATCACGGAGTACGCGTACTCCAGGAACGAGGACTCCATCTCACTGGTGACGTCGATGTCGACGATCGTCTCGTCGACCGCGTCGTCCCCGGCGGGCGGCTGCGTGCTTCGTGATCGGGCCATGAGGGACATGATGGCGCATGACCGGCCACGATCCCGGGAACCGGGCGGCGTGAGAGACGTGAATCCCGTCAACTCCACCAGCTCCGAGCGCCTCTGCGCGGGCGACGATAGGATCCCGGCATGGCGGAGAGGCGTGAAGGACTGCGGTCCCTGCGCCGTCGCGCCACGGGCAGCGGTGGCTCGTCGGCCCCGGCGTATCCGGCCCACTGGGAGGCCGACATCGCGCTGCGCGACGGCTCCGCCGCGCATCTGCGCCCGATCCTCCCCGAGGACGCCGACGCTCTCCAGGCCTTCCACCAGCGCCAGTCGGAGCGGTCGAGGTACCTGCGGTTCTTCGCGCCGATGCCACGCCTGTCCCCGCGGGACCTCGAACGCTTCACCGTGGTGGATCACCACGACCGGGTGGCGTTCGTGGTGCTGGTGGGGGACGACATCCTCGCCGTCGGCCGCTACGACCGGGTCGAGCAGGACGCCGCCGAGGTGGCCTTCAACGTCTCCGACGCCCACCAGGGCACCGGGCTGGCCTCCGTCCTGCTCGAACATCTCGCGGCGGCCGCCCGCGAGCGGGGGATCAGGGTGTTCACCGCGGAGGTCCTCCCGCAGAACTCCCGGATGATCAACGTCTTCACCGACGCGGGCTTCGACGTCGAGCGCACCCTGGACGACGGCGTGGTCCTGGTCTCCTTCCGGATCGATCCCACCGTCCGCTCACTGGCTGTGATGGCAGAGCGTGAGCACCGGGCCGAAGCCCGCGCCATGGAACGCCTGCTGCATCCCGAGTCCGTGCTGCTGGTCGGCGTCTCCTCGCGGGCGGACTCCGCCGGGGGACGCTTCCTGACCGCCCTGGAGCTGTCCGGATACACCGGCGCGGTCCACGTCATCGCCCGCGAAGCACTGGAGCTGCGCGGCCACAGCACCTACGCCCACATCGGGGACGTGCCCGGCACCGTCGACCTCGCCGTGATCGCCCTGCGTCCGGAGTCCTGCCTCGCGGCCATCGAGGAATGCGCCGCCATCGGCGTCCACAGCGTCGTGATCCCCACCGAGGGTTTCACCGACAGCGAACAGGGCGGGCGGCTGCAGCGTGAACTGGTGGCCCGCGCCCGCCTGCATGGCATCCGCCTGCTGGGCCCCGGCTCCCTGGGCTTCCTCCGCACCGGCGAGGACGCCATCAGCCTGTCCCTGGCACCGGCGATGCCCCGCCGCGGCCCCGTGGCGCTCGCCGGGCAGTCCAGCGCACTGTCCGCCCTGCTGCTGGCCGGGACCGACACCCGGGGCGTCGGCATCCACGAGTTCGTCGGCGTCGGCAATCGGGCCGACGTCTCGCTCAACGACACCCTCCAGCATTGGGAGGACGACGAGAACGTCGGGGTGATCGGCCTGGCGCTCGAGTCGATGGGCAACCCCCGCAAGTTCACGCGCATCGCCCGTCGCCTGACCCGTCGGGTACCGGTCATCGTGCTGCGTCCGCCGGGCGTGGGCTCGACCGCACCGCCCGGGCACGACGTGCGCTCCTCCACCCTCCCGCGCCGTGCCCTGGACCAGGTGCTGGACTCGGCCGGTGTGGTCCAAGCCGGGGGAGTGGACCACCTGATGGACATCGTCGATGCCATCGGGCGCCAGGGCCTGCCGCCCGGTGCCCGCGTGGGCCTGCTCTCGAACACCGCGGCCCTCGGTGCCGCCCTGCGCGGCGCCACGGACCAGGCGGGCGTCGAGGTCGTGGCCGACAACCGCAGCGTCCCGCTGTCCTCCGACCCGCGCCTGGTCCAGCGCGCCTTCACCTCCATGGCCGGGCGCGGTCAGACCGACCTGCTCATCGCCGGGATGCTCGACCCGCTGACCGGGGACCCGGTCGAGGTGATCCGGCAGATGGCGACCGTGGCCCGGCACAGCGAAGTGGCGCTGCTGGTATGTCTGATCACCAGCGCGGAGCGCTACGCCGAGGTCCAGCGCGCCGTGCGGCAGGACCCTTGGCTGCCCCCGGTCCATGCCACCCCCTTCGGCGCGGTCCGCGCCGGTGCCGGGATGCTCGCCGCCACGCTGCGACCGGCCGCCGACGACGACGCGCCCGCCCAGCGCGAGGACATCGACCGCCTCGCCGCCCGGGACCTCGTCGAGAGCCACCGCCCCGAGGGCGGTCAGGAGAGCACCGACCTCGCGCCCGAGAACGTGAGCGCGCTGCTGGCGGCCTACGGGATCAGCGTGCTGCCCGCCCGGACCGTGCAGGACGCCGAGGACGCCGTCGAACAGGCGTCCCGGATCGGATACCCGGTGGTCCTCAAGAGCACCGATCCCGTGCTGCGGCACCGGCCGGACCTCGGGGGAGTGCGCTCCGGCATCCCCGATGCCGTCCAGCTGCGCCACGCCGTCTCGGCGATGCGCCATGACCTGGCCTTCTCCACCGCCCCGCTGGAGGTCCAGGCGATGGCGCCGCCCGGTGTGCCGATGGTGGTGCGCAGCGTCGAGGACCCCTCCCTGGGCCCCGTCCTCTCGCTGTCCGTGGCCGGCGATGCCACCGATCTGCTCGACGACATCGCCTATGCGATCCCGCCGTTCAGCGAGAGCGCCGCAATGCGCCTCGTCGATGCTCCCGCCTCGGCGGTCAAGCTGCGCGGGACCCGCGGCCTCCCTCCGGCGGACCGCGGCGCCCTGGCCGATCTCGTCGTGCGCGTCGGACTGCTCGCCGAGGACGTCCCGGAGCTGGCGGCACTTGAGCTGCATCCGGTTCTGGTCGGCCAGGACGGTCTCACCGTCGTCAGTGCCACCGCCCGTCTGGATGCGGCACCGAACCGCACCGACAGCGCACGGCGGGTGCTGTCGGGCCCAGCCGGGGTGTGAGCATGAGCGTCGGCGGCCGCCTCCCTGTCGAGTGTTCCGTGGTGGTCCGCAGCGGCCGGCCCGTGGTGCTCCGCAGCGGCCGGCCCGTCGTGGTCCACAACGACTGCTCCGGCCGCGCTGCGCGTGGGACAATGGACCGATGACCACCGCTCTTCCCGCCGAACTTCTCGCGGATCTCGAGACCGCCGGGTACTTCCCGCAGACGGCCGCGCAGAGCCTCGAGCGCTCTCTGCGTGGAGCCGCCCTCCTGGCCTACCTGGTGCGGCCGGAGACGACGTTCGATGGCCCCGAAGTGCGGCGCCACCTCACCGTCGTCGTGCTGACCGGGACGCACCTGCTGGTCACCCACCTCGACGACGACCCGGCCGATGCGATGAACCCCAGCCAGGTCGTCTCCACCACGGAGCGGATCCGGCTCCAGCGGATCACCGGCACCGGCCTCTCCCAGGTCTTCGACACCGACGGACAGCAGACCCCGGCCCGGGAGGCCGAGGTGACCCTCGGGATCACCTGGAACGGGTCGCGGCGCGTGGATCTCGAGCGCGCCGTGTGCGAGGACCCGAACTGCCAGGTCGACCACGGATATACCGGCACGATCGCACCCTCCGATCTGGCACTGCGCGTGAGCGCGCTGGCCGACGGCGATGACGCGGTCGAGGCAGCGCTGCGATTCCACGCCGAGCTCGTGGACGCCATCGACGCGCTCGACGCCTGAGCGCTGTGCCTGAGCACATGCCCGCCCGCGCCTGCGTGCCCGAGTGGCCCGAGGATCTCCTCGTCCCGCCCTTCGCCGGCGGCGCGCACCCTGGGATCCTCGACGTGCTGTCCCCACTGGTGGGATCTCCGCAGCCGGGACGCGATGTCGTGGTGCTCCTGGACGGCTTGGGGGCGGATCTGCTCGCCGAGCACCGCGCTGTGACGCCCACACTGCGCCGCCTGGAGTCGGAGACCGCACGCATCCGGACGGTCACCCCGGCGACCACCGCGACCGCCATGGTCTCGCTGCACACCGGCCGGGCGCCCCTGGACCACGGCGTGCTCGGATATCTCACCCACGACCCGGCCAGCGGCCAGGCCCTGAACCAGATCAAGGGCGACCCGGGTGTGGACCCGCGGCAGTGGATGCCGGAGCCGACACTGGTCGAGCTCGGATCCCGCCGCGCCGTGCAGGTGGGCCCCGCGAAGCACGCGGGATCCCACCTCAGCGGCGTCGCCTACCGCGGCTGGGAGTTCCTCGGCCACGGACGGGGAGACCGCGTCGAGGCGGTGCGCACGGCTGTCCACCGTGCCGGCCCCGACGGTCTCGTCCACCTCCATGTCGACGACGTGGACCACATCGGGCACCATGCCGGCGTGGACAGCGAAGACTGGCGGACCGCCCTCTCGGAGGTCGACGCCCTGGTGGGAACCCTGCTGCGACGTCTGCCCCGCGGCACCCGGGTCCATCTCACCGCCGACCACGGCATGGTCGACACCTCACCGGGCACCACGATCGATCTCGCCGCCCACCCGCGCCTGCACGCGCTGGTCGCCGGCGTGGCCGGGGAGGCGCGGGCGCTCGCGCTGCGCGCCATCGAACGGGTCGGTGCGGCGGAGGACCTCGCCGCCGGACTCAGGGAGCTGCTCGGGCCACGAGCACTCGTCCTGACGCGGGATCAGATACTGGCTGCCGGCCTGCTGGCGCCGGTGGGGACAGAGGTGCCCGCACGCGTCCGCGGACGCATCCCGGACGTGCTGGTGCTCGCACGCGGACGCTGGAGCATCGACGACTTCTCGCGACGTTCCGATACCGCCCGGGCCATGATCGGCGTGCACGGCTCGCTCACCTCCGCCGAGGCGTGGGTGCCGCTGATCCGCACCACGGTCTGAGGCCGGCGCCTAGGCGCTGACGAGGCGCCGCCGAACGCTACGGCTCGGGCACGGCCGAGCGGGAGAACGTCACCGTCCGGACGGGGCCCGGGGTATCAGTCGTGCTTGGACCCGAAGACGATCTCGTCCCAGCTCGGCATGGAAGCCCGCTTGCTCTTGGACTTCGCCGGCTTGCTCGGCTTGCTGGGGTTGGTGGACTTATCGTTCTCGTGCTTCTCGGCCGGCGTCCGGGAGGAGGCGTCGTCATCGAATCCCGGCAGCGGTGTGAGATCGACCGTGTCCTGGTACTCCACGGGAGCGCCTGCGGACCCGTCACTGCCTTCCCCGGCGCTCGCGGCTCCGTCCGCCTCCAGCGCGGACTCGGCCGGCTCCGCGCCACCGGAGACAGCAGCATCGGCCTCATCGGAGTGGACGGGGTCGACGGAATCCGGGGAACCGGCAGCACGGGCGCCGCTCCCCGTCGTCTGGTCGGAGGCGGAATGCTCCAGCAGCGCTTCGCGATCCGAATCCTCGAGGTCCTCGCCGGTCTCGTCCGCCGCATCGCGAACAGCGACGCGGCGGGGACCCTCGGGCGCGGAGGTCCGGGTCGCCGCGTCCTCGGCTGGGCCCACGGCGGCGCCATCGGGTCCGTCGGTGAACTCGTCCTCGTCGGTGACGTCCTCGTCCAGGCTGGCCCAGACGGTCGTGGAGTCATCCGGCGGCGGGACCGAGCGCAGCCCGCGGCGGGCGTTGAGCGCATCCAGCTCGCCGTCGTCGATGGCGGAAGGGTGGTCGCCGGAGACGGAGGGCTGGCCGGAGCTCCGTCCGCGGCCGCGGCGGGGCCCGGCGCTGTTCTCGTCGAAGGCCCCGTCGGCCTCGAGATCGTAGACCGAGCTCTTGACCGCCTGCAGGCGGGCACGGCCCCGGGTCGGCTCCGGCGGGGCGTCCTCATCGCTGATCCAGCGCGCCTCGTCGTCGACCGAGGCCACCGAGCGGTTGTCGAGATCGGCGACCCAGTGCGCCTGCCGGGTCCGGCCCGCTGCGGAGAAGGTCAGCTGGAGCGTCCAGGTCCCGTCACCACGTCGCCAGGCGTCCCAGGTGGTCTCGCCGGTGGCCTCGCGGGCGGCCAGCCGCTCGGCGACCACCTCGTCGAGGCTGGGGCCGCCGCGGCCGACGGGGAACGTGCGTACGCGCTGTGCGGTCCATTCCCGTTCGGCGAGCACAGGGCCCTCGTACCGACGTACGTGCTCGAGGGGGATGTCGGCGGCTTCGGAGATGTCCTCGGCGCTGCGCCCGGAGCGCAGCATGGACTGGATCTCCCGGGGCCTGACCGGTGCGGAGTCCGCCGCCTGGATCATGCCCAGGGCCGGGCGGTCCCGCCGCACCGCTGCACGCAGGGCCTTGTCGATGCGCAACGTGTAGCGCTCGCCGTCGGAGTCGACCAGGATCACATGCTCGCCGTCGTCATGGATCCCGTCGAGTTCGAGCTCTCGCATCGTCGTCCTCTCCGTCGGAGCCTGGTCCCTCGCGGGCAGAAGTTCTCGCGTCCGCGACTCCTCGCATGCAGAAGTCTAGGCGGTGACCATATCGCGGCCCGCTGTCCACCGCCTGCGTTCGCGCCTGGAACGGGGGCGTGTTGCGTGCATCTGTGGATCCGGGACGCGCAGGGGCCGACGTGATGCGGTGGGCGCGGTCTGCTCCCGCGCTCGGCTCTCGCGGATGAACCGAGCGGAGCCGGCGCCGGCGTCGACGTCCGCTCCGGAGTCCGGGCAGTGGCCCGGACCTGGACCACGCCCGGCCGAGGACCGTCCCGAGACCGGCGCGAGACCTTCCCGAGACCTCCCCGAGACATTGCGTTGCCCGTCGCAGACCTCTCTGCAATAATGCCGCCGCATTCAGCGTTGCGACCAGGACCGACCCGCAGGGGGCACGGGCAGTCTCGCCAGCGCAGGACCGCCGCACGCACCGAGGTCGGACGACCGCCGAGACAACCAGGAACGGACCGTAGATGGCCACAGATTACGACGCCCCGCGCAAGAACGAGGACGAATCGAACGACGACTCCATCGAGGAGCTCAAGGGCCGCCGGAGCGAAGCGGCGGCCCCCACGGTGGACGAGGACGAGGCGGAGGCGGCGGACTCGTACGAGCTCCCCGGCGCCGATCTCTCCGGCGAGGAGCTCTCCGTGAGAGTTCTTCCCCGTCAGGCCGATGAGTTCACCTGCGCCAGCTGCTTCCTCGTGAAGCACCGCAGCCAGATCGACCACGTCGAGGGCACCCTCATTATCTGCAAGGAGTGTGCCGCCGCTTGAGCGGCGATCACTTCCGCGCACGATCTCGCCAGGACGGCGCCGCATCCATGTCGGATGCGGCGCCGTCCTGCATGTCGTGGGGCCCAATGCCGCAGCGTCGACCGTCTCCGGCGTCCGGTCTCCCGTGCCGCGGGAGTCCGGCTCGAGCCCGCTGAGGCGTTCGCCCCGCTCAGCCGCTTCGCGAGTCCCGTCGGGCGCTGCGCAGTGCGAGCGCGAGGTCGTCGGGACGGCGTGAGGAGCCGACCCACGCGGTGGTGGGATCCTCGTCATCGAGCACCTCGACGCGGAAGCCCGAGGAGACCCAGCCGCGCACGCAGTGATGCGCAAGAGGCTCGAAGCCCTGACCCATCGTGGTGCGCCACTCGTCCCCGCGCAGCACCGTCGCCTCACCGAGCTGATCGACCTCGATCCGAGCGCGGCCCATCGTGAACCAGCCGTCCTTGACCTCCAGGACGGGGGAGTAGAGCACGGCGAGGATCACCGCGACGATGATCGAGACCACTCCGACCACGAGCGCGGTCGTGAGATGCAAGGGCACGATGACCACCCCGAGGATGGAGCCGAGCGCCACCACCACGACCCAGGTCCCCGGGCCGGGCAGCAGGCGCTCACGGAAGAGAGGCTCCTGGTCACGGGGGCGATTCGGGGCGGATGGTGCGGGCTCTCCGGTTGGCGAAGCGGTGTGGGGATCGACGGCGTCGGGCATGCGCTCATCGTCTCACGCAGCCTCTGGACGCTCCAGCGCGCTGACGGCATACCCTGTGCCCATGCCTGCTCTGCCTGACTTCACGACCGAGGACGCGGACGCCGCACCCGCCCCCATGGGGACGCAGCCGTTGCGGATCCGTCTCGCCCCCGGCACGCCGATGCCCCACCGCGCCCACGCCGACGACGCCGGCCTGGATCTCTCCAGCGCCGAGGACGTCGAGATCCCCGCCGGGGGGCGAGCCCTCGTCGACACCGGGGTCTCGCTCGCACTGCCCCCCGGCACCGTGGGACTGGTCTGCCCCCGCTCGGGACTGGCCTCCCGGCACGGCATCACCGTGCTGAACGGTCCCGGTATCGTGGACGCCGGATATCGCGGGCCGATCAAGGTCTCGCTGCACAACACCGACCTGTCCGAACCGTTCGCCCTCGCGGCGGGGGACCGGATCGCCCAGCTGGTCGTGGTTCCGTTCCTGGCGCCGGCGCTGCAGCAGGTCGATGACCTCGACGCCACCGATCGTGACGCCTCCGGCTTCGGGTCCAGCGGCGGCTTCGGCCCCGGACCGGCACCGGCCGGCACCGACGAGCACAAGGAGGGATGACCGTGGGACTGTTCTCCCGCAGGAAGCGCGCGGAGTCCGACGAGGGCGAGCACGCCGTCCCCGAGGACTCCCTCGAGGACGTCGGTCTCGGCCAGGACGAGGACGACGCCGAACCGACCGGGGCCGACGAGCCGGAGGCCGACGAAGCGCCCGGCGAGGCGCCCCCGCGAGCCGAACACCTCGACGAGGGGCCCTTCGACGCCCCGGACGCCCCCGACGAGGACCGCATCGACCTCGGCGGCCTCCAGGTCCCCACCATCGAGGACATGGAGCTGCGGATGGAGGTCGACCAGCGCACCGGAACCGTCACCGGCGCGAATCTGGTCATCGGCGGCTCGTCCCTGCAGGTCCAGGCGTTCGCCGCCCCGAAATCGCGCGGCCTGTGGGACGAGGTGCGCACGTCGTTGCGCGACTCCGTCGTCAAGCAGGGCGGCACCGCCGAGACCCGGCCCGGCGTCTTCGGGACAGAGCTGATCACCCGGCTGCCCGTCAAGCGCACCGATGGCCGTACCGGGTACCGCCCGGCGCGCTTCATCGGCATCGACGGGCCTCGCTGGTTCCTCCGCGCGATCCTCACCGGCAAGGCGCTGTCCGACAAGGAGCAGGCCAAGAGCTTCGAGACCCTGGTCTCCCGCCTGGTCGTGGTACGCGGAGGCGAGGCGATGGCGCCCCAGGAACTGATTCCGCTGACGTTGCCCGGCCAGCGCCCGGGCCTCACCCAGACCGGCGCCGGCCCGCTGGATCCGCTGGCGCGCGGCCCCGAGATCACGCAGATCGGATGAGCACGCCCTCCCCGGGCCCCGGCCCGTCCCAGCCCCCACGGTCCGGTGGACCGGCCGACCCGGCGCGACCGGGCGAGAATGCCGAGCCGGCGCGACCGACCCCTGCCCGCTCGCCCGGAGCGGGAGAAGGCGATCCGGTCAAGCGCGGCCTCGGAGGCGTCCTGCATCAGGAGGAGTTCTCCGTCGCCGACGCGATCGGCGGGCCGCGCGGCATCGCCGAATCGGTGCTGCCGACGCTGCTGTTCATCGTCCTGTACGTCGCCACCCGGTCCGTGACCCTCGCCTCCGTCTCGGCGGTCGCGGTGGTGGCAATCTTCCTGGTGGCACGCCTTATCCAGCGCCAGAGCCCCTCGACCGTGCTCGGCGGCCTGATCGGGGTGGGCCTCGGGGCGGTCCTCGCGATCCGTTCCGGGGACGGCTCCGACTTCTACGCGCCCGGCCTCGCCATCAATGCCGTGGCCCTGGTGGTCCTGGCGATCTCGCTGCTGGTGCGGCGGCCGCTGGTCGGGTACTTCATCGGTGCCCTGGATCCGCGCGTGAAGGACTGGGCGCAGGATCCCGACGCCCGCCGCGTCTACGGCCGGGCCACTGTGCTGTTCCTGGCGCTGTACGCCGCGAAGCTGGCCGTCCAGGTGCCGCTGCTGCTGACGGGTCAGGTGGCGGCGCTCGGCGTGGCCAAGCTCGCCATGGGCCTGCCCGCCTTCGCGGTGATCGCCTACCTGGTGTGGTTGATGCACCGCTCGCTGCTCTCCCGCGGCGGGTACTCCTGAGGCTCCGTCTCGAGCTCTGAGCCCGCAGCTCGACCACCCGGCGCCTCGTCCTTCCGGTGCCGAGACGTAGGCTTCTGCTGGGCCTCAGCTCGCCCGGGCGGGAGCGTGCCGGTCCCCGCAGGGGTCCGCCTGGTGGGACACTGGGGGCCGAAGAGTTCCCGGGCGTGAGCCTCGGCCGGCGCCGGAACTCGCCACGAGATCGAGGAGCTGCGGTCCGCGACGGCACGAGTGCGCGCGGACGGAGGAGGAGTGGTCCGATGAGCCCGGACGCCGAACGAGTGCCCAGCCCCGCCGTCGGCGGCCGACTTCTGACTCTCGCCGTCGGACCACCCGCGGCCGGCGGCACCTTCGTCGCCCGCCACGAGGGACGAGTGGTCTTCGTCCGTGGCACCACACCGGGAGAGACCGTGACGGCCCGGCTGCTCGATGACCCCGAGGAGAACGCCTCGGCCCGGTTCTGGCGCGCCGAGGCGATCGATGTGCTCGAGGCCGGCGTGGACCGGGTGCCCTCGGTGTGGGAGGAGGCCGCCGCTGACGGCGTCGGCGGGGCGGAATGGGCCCACATCGCCCTCCCCGCCCAGCGCCGCATCGCCAGCGAGGTCATGCAGGAACTGCTGCGCCGCGCCGGAGTGACCAGCTACCCGATCGAGGACGTGCAGGTCGAGCCCGCGCCGCACGATCTCGACGGGCTCGGATGGCGCACCCGCGTGCGCTTCGCCGTCGATGCCGACGGGCGCGTCGGGATGCGCGGATGGCGCTCCCACGAGGTGCGCGACGCCGGCGAGAACCCGTTGGCCGCCCCGGCCATCCGGGACCTGCGCCTGGGGGAGTGGACCGCCCCGGAGGGCACCGAGGCGATCGACGCCGTGGCCCCGTCGGCGGGACCCGCCTCCGTGGTGCTGATCGGTCGCGAGCTCGACCCCGCCTCGGTCGTCGTCCCGGACAGCTGGGGCGATGCCGGGGTCGCCGTGCGCACCGGCCGCGGCCTGGTGCCGCTGCGCGGGGACGGAACCGTGCGCGAACGGGTGGGCGAGCGCCTGTTCGCCGTCAGCGCCACGGGCTTCTGGCAGGCTCACCGCCGCGCGGCGGAGCTGCTCAGCGAGGTCGTCGAGTCCACCCTTCGGGCGCCCCACGGCGGCAGTGCCTGGGACCTCTACGGAGGTGTGGGCCTGTTCGCTGCGACCGCGGCGGAGCAGGTCGGCCGTGACGGCAGCGTCATCACGGTCGAGGGCAACCGCCGCGCCTCCCAGCTGGCGGCCGAGAACCTCGAGGATCTGCCCCAGGTCTCGACCGCCACGGCCGACGTCACCGACTGGGTCAGAGCCCGTCGTGGCGGCGTGGACGTGGTCGTGCTCGACCCGCCCCGCAACGGCGCCGGCACCGAACTGATGGGTCTGCTGGCCAAGGCGGTGCGACAGCGGATCGTGTACGTCTCCTGCGAGCCCTCCACCCTGGCCCGCGACCTCGCCGCGATCGAGAAGGCCGGCTGGAAGATCTCCGAGCTGCGCGCCTTCGACCTCTTCCCGCATACCCACCACGTGGAGTCGGTGGTGGTGCTGGAGCGCGACAGCGAGTCCTGAGCCCGGCGCTCCCGTGGTAGGCTTTATCTTGACGTCAAGATATCTACCGGAGATCACTCCGGAGACCCCCGTGGCCACGCCCGGCGAGCGTCGTGCACCTGCGCGCCGCCCGGGACGGTCACGGCGTTCGCCCGTCCGCCCCGGCGGGCGCGCATACGATGGAGGGGTCGCCTCATCACCCAAGGAGTTCGCCTCATGAGCACTGTCGACTCATTCGCCGCGAAACAGGATCTCACCGTCGGCGGCACCGACTACGAGATCTTCGCGCTCGACGCCGTGGAGGGCGCCGACAAGCTTCCCTACAGCCTCAAGATCCTGCTGGAGAACCTGCTGCGCACCGAGGACGGTGCGAACATCACCGCCGACCACGTCCGCGCGCTGGCGAACTGGCAGCCCAGCGCCGATCCCTCGGTCGAGATCCAGTTCACCCCGGCCCGCGTGATCATGCAGGACTTCACCGGTGTGCCCTGTGTGGTCGACCTCGCCACCATGCGCGAGGCCATGCAGGAGCTCGGCGGTGACCCCGAGAAGATCAACCCCCTCGCCCCGGCCGAGATGGTCATCGACCACTCCGTGATGATCGACGTGGCCGGCAGGCTCGACGCCCTCGAGCAGAACATGGAGCTGGAGTACGAGCGCAACAAGGAGCGCTACCAGTTCCTGCGCTGGGGCCAGACCGCCTTCGACGACTTCAAGGTGGTGCCCCCGGGCACCGGCATCGTCCACCAGGTCAACATCGAGTACCTTGCCCGCACCGTCATGACCCGCGAGGTCGATGGCGCACTCCGCGCGTACCCGGACTCCTGTGTCGGCACCGACTCCCACACCACGATGGTCAACGGCCTGGGCGTGCTGGGCTGGGGCGTCGGCGGCATCGAGGCCGAGGCCGCCATGCTCGGCCAGCCGGTCTCCATGCTCATCCCGCGCGTGGTCGGCTTCAAGCTGACCGGCGAGATCCCGCCGGCGGCGACTGCGACCGACGTCGTGCTCACGATCACCGAGATGCTCCGCGAGCACGGCGCCGTCGGCAAGTTCGTCGAGTTCTACGGCGAGGGTGTCGCCCAGGTCCCGCTGGCCAACCGTGCCACCATCGGCAACATGAGCCCCGAGTTCGGCTCCACCTGCGCGATCTTCCCGGTCGACGAGGTCACCGTGGACTACCTGCGCCTGACCGGCCGCTCCGAGGAGCAGCTGGCCCTCGTCGAGGCCTACGCCAAGCGCCAGGGGCTGTGGCACGACCCCTCGAAGGAGGCCGAGTACTCCGAGTACCTCGAGCTGGACCTGTCCACCGTGGTCCCCTCGATCGCCGGCCCCAAGCGCCCGCAGGACCGCGTGGCCCTGACCGAGGCCAAGGAGAACTTCCGCGAGGTCCTCCCCTCCTACGCCGGCGACGGCGTTCCCGTCCACGAGATCGATACGCCCGAGTCCGGCACCTTCCCGGCCTCGGACCCGGCCGCCCAGGGCTCCGACAACGACTCCGGCGGCGAGGCCCCCGTGGAGGTGCCCGCGGCTCAGGGCCGTGCCTCGAACCCGGTGCAGGTCAAGGGTCAGGACTTCTCGATCGACCACGGCATCGTCTCGATCGCCTCGATCACGTCCTGCACCAACACCTCCAACCCCTCGGTGATGATGGCGGCCGGCCTGCTGGCCCGCAACGCCGCCGACCGGGGCCTGACCTCGAAGCCGTGGGTGAAGACCTCCATGGCGCCCGGGTCCCAGGTGGTCACGAACTACTACACCAAGGCCGGCCTGTGGCCCGCGCTCGAGGAGCTCGGCTTCCATCTCGTCGGCTACGGCTGCACCACGTGCATCGGCAACTCCGGCCCGCTGTCCCCGGAGATCTCCGAGGCCATCGCCGAGAAGGACCTCGCCGTCACGGCAGTGCTCTCGGGCAACCGCAACTTCGAGGGCCGCATCAACCCCGACGTGAAGATGAACTACCTGGCCTCCCCGCCGCTGGTCATCGCCTACGCGCTCGCGGGCACGATGGACTTCGACTTCGAGAACGACCCGCTGGGCACCGACAAGGACGGCAAGGACGTCTACCTGCGCGACATCTGGCCCAGCCCCACCGAGGTCGAGCAGGTCATCGCCGAATCCATCTCCCAGGAGATGTTCACCGACGACTACAAGGACGTCTTCACCGGAGACGAGCGCTGGCGCAACCTCGACACTCCCGAGGGTGCGACGTTCGCGTGGGACGAGGAGTCCACCTACGTGCGCAAGCCCCCGTACTTCGAGGGCATGGAGCTGCGCCCGGAGCCGGTCACCGACATCGAGGGTGCCCGTGTCCTGGTCAAGGTCGGCGACTCCACCACCACCGACCACATCTCGCCCGCGGGCGCGATCAAGCTCGACTCCCCGGCCGGTCGCTACCTCCAGGAGCACGGGGTCGCGCGCAAGGACTTCAACTCCTACGGCTCGCGCCGCGGCAACCACGAGGTGATGATCCGCGGCACCTTCGCCAACATCCGTATCCGCAATCAGCTCCTGGACGGGGTCGAGGGCGGCTACACGAAGAACTTCCTGACCGGTGAGCAGGAGTTCATCTACGACGCCGCCCAGGCCTACGCCGAGCAGGACATCCCGCTGGTCGTCCTCGCCGGCAAGGAGTACGGCACCGGCTCCTCCCGGGACTGGGCCGCCAAGGGCACCAAGCTCCTCGGGGTGCAGGCCGTGATCGCCGAGAGCTTCGAGCGCATCCATCGCTCCAACCTCATCGGGATGGGCGTGCTGCCGCTGCAGTTCCCGGCCGGCGAGTCCGCCGAGTCGCTGGGCCTGGACGGCAGCGAGACCTTCTCCATCGCCGGCGTCTCCGCCATCAACGAGGGCGCCAGCCCCAAGCAGGTCGCCGTCACCGCACAGAAGGAGGACGGCACCACGGTGGAGTTCGATGCGGACGTCCGCATCGACACCCCCGGCGAGGCCGAGTACTTCCGCAACGGCGGCATCCTGCAGTACGTGCTGCGCCAGCTGGTCGCGTGAGCCGGGACGGCCCGGGCTCCCGCAGCCCGGGTCGTCGACCCCGGTTCATCGACCGTGGGCGAGAGTCCCGGTGAGTGCGTGCGCCCCGTCAGGCTTCGGCCTGGCGGGGCGCTCTGCGCGGGGCGGGCATGGTTCTCCTCCGGATATGGGACTAGGCTCCTGGCCAGCGCTGGTCCGAGACGTCCGGAAGGGGATGATGATGTCCGATCACGAGGCCTACATCTCCGCGGCGCCCGAGCAGTTCCGGCCGGTGCTCGACCAGCTCCGCGGCGAGCTTGCGGCCGCCCTGCCGGAGGCCCGTGAGGTTCTGAAGTACGACATGCCGGGTTTCGAGATCGGGGGGTCGGTCGTCGCGGGGTATGCGGCCTTCAGCCGGCAGTGCGGCCTGTATGTCGCCGCAGGTGCCATCGCGTCGCACGCCGAGGACATCGCCGCGGCCGGGCTGAAGGCGACCAAGACCGGTGTCACCTTCACGGCGCGGAAGCCGATACCCGGGGATCTGATCCGTCAGCTCGCGCTCGCCTCCCGCCGCGAGCACGGGAGATGAGCGAGCCCGACGGCACCGCGCAGCAGCGCGGCGACGTCCACTAGTGCACCGCTGCGCACGGATACTGCACCGCGATGCACACTCCGGTGGGGACCGGTGAATCACCGGTGAAGATGTGCACGAATGTGACCATGCGGTCCGTCGATACAGGTCAGCACGACGTACGCTGGCGGCATCCCGTCCCCGAGGCCGATGGAGGACCTGCGCATGTCGACCTCTCAGCAGCATGCCGTCCGGTACGCCGCACCGTCCGCGCCGGCCCCCTCCGCGGCCCCTCGCCCGGCCGCCGGTGACGCCTCACCCGGGGCCGGACCGACGGACGTGGACATCCCCGCCGATCCCGCCCGGCTGCGCGAGCTGGCCCCCACCGAGCTGCCGGCGCTCGCACGCACCCTGCGCCGACGGCTGGTGGAGATCACCTCGCAGCACGGCGGGCACCTCGGTCCCAACCTCGGCGTCGTCGAACTGACCCTCGCCCTGCACCGCGAGCTCGACTCTCCGCGCGAGGCGATCGTGTTCGACACCGGCCATCAGGCCTACGTGCACAAGATGCTCACCGGCCGGGCCGATCTCGCCGGCCTCCGCGGCGCCGGAGGCACGGCCGGGTACCCGGACCGCGCCGAGTCCGCCCACGACGTCGTCGAGAACTCCCACGCCTCCGGCTCGATCGCCTGGGCGCACGGCATCGACCGCGCCCACCGCCTCGCCGGCGAGCCCGGGGTGTCCGTCGCGGTCACCGGCGACGGGGCACTGACCGGCGGCGTCGGCCTCGAAGCGCTCAACGAGCTCGCCACCGACGTCGGCTCACGCACCATCGTGGTGCTCAATGACAACACCCGTTCCTACGCGCCGACCGTCGGGGGACTGTCACAGCACCTGCGAGACCTGCGCGAGGGCACGGTCGCGGCGGGCGACGACCTGTTCAGCTCCCTGGGACTGACCTACCTGGGGCCGATCGACGGCCACGACCACGCAGCCCTGGCGCGCGCACTGCGGCAGGCCCGGGCGGCGGCCGAGGATCCGGAGCGCCCCGGTGTGGTGCTGCACGTGATCACCCGTAAGGGAGCCGGCTTCGCCCGCGCCGAGATGGACGCCCTCGACCACTGGCACACCACCGGGCCCTTCGACATCGAGCCGCCGAACGAACCCGAGAGCGCTCCGGTCCCGGAGGCGAGCGATTCGCCGGCCCCTCCCGCAACCTGGACCGCTCGCTTCTCCGCGGCGGTTCTCGAGGCCGCACGCGCGGACGATCGCGTCGTGGCCCTCAGCGCCGCGATGATCGACCCCGTCGGCCTCGCATCGATGCAGCGCGAGCTGCCCGAGCGCGTGATCGACGTCGGCATCGCCGAACAGCTCGCCCTGGACACCGCTGCCGGACTCTCCCGCGGCGGGGCGAAGCCTCTGGTCGCCCTGTACTCGACGTTCCTGAACCGGGCCTTCGACCAACTGCTGCTGGACGTCGCGCTGCACGGCGAGGACGTCACCCTCACGCTCGATCGCGCCGGGATCACCGGCCCCGACGGGCCGAGCCATCACGGCATCTGGGACCTCGCCCTCGCTGCCCAGGTCCCGGGAATGGCCGTCTGGGCGCCGCGTGACGGCACGCGACTCGATGATGCTGTGACCGCCGCCCTCACCGTGGCGGGGCCGTCGCTGGTGCGCTTCCCGAAGGGCTCGTGCCCGGCGGAGATGGACGCCGTCACCGTGACGGCGGCGGGGCATGTGCTGGCCGGGGATGCCGAGCAGCCGATCGACGTGCTGATCGTGAGCATCGGCGCGCTGGCCGATCGCGCTGTCGCGGCTGCTCAGGAATGCTCCGGGCTGGGGAACGTCGTGGTCCTGGATCCTCTCCAGGCGCTGCCTCTCCCCGCGGAGCTGGTCGACCTGGCCGCCGGTGCCCGCGCCGTGGTCACTCTCGAGGACGGCGTCGCCTCCCGTGGTGTCGGAGCGGCGCTTCGCGGACACCTCGGCGACCGCGCGAGCGTCTCGAGGCCGACGCCGCCCGTGCGCACCCTCGGGATCGACCAGGCGTTCATCCCGCACGGGGACCGCGGACGCCTCCTCGCCGAGCAGGGCCTGGACGCTCCCGGCATCGCATCGGCGGTGCGTGACGTGCTGCGCTGACGCGCGCGACTGCACCGCCCACGGAGCTGAGGCTCCACGGCCCGGGGAGCTGTGACTCCTCGGTCCAGGGCTCCTCGGCCCAGGAAGCTGCTCAGCCCAGGAAGCTGCTCAGCCCAGGGAGCTGCTCAGCCCAGGAAGCTGCTCAGCCCAGGGAGCTGCGCGGAGCGGGGTCGTCCGCCCGGGCCGTGAGGATGACCGGATCGCCCTCGGTGACCTGCAGCGTGTGCTCCGCGTGCGCTCCGCGGGAGCCGTCGGCCGAGAGCTGGGTCCAGCCGTCGGCCTCATCGACCACGAGCTCGGAGGTGGTGGGGGAGAGGAACGGCTCGACGGTCAGCAGTTGGCCGGCGACGAGCTCGAGCCCTCCGCCCGGGGTGCCGTGGTTGGGCACGAACGGCGCTTCGTGCATGGTCCGGCCGACGCCGTGCCCGCCGAAGCGGTTGTTGATCGTGTATCCGAGGCTGTGGGCCTCGTTCATGACGGCATGGCCGATGTCGCCGACCGTGTTGCCGGCGCGCACCTGATCGATGCCCGCCCACATCACCTGTTCGGTGTCGCGGATCAGCTGCAGATCCTCGGGGCGGGGCGTGCCCACCGTGATCGAGAGGCAGGAGTCGGCGACCCAGCCCTCGACCTCCACGGCGAAATCCAGCGAGAGCAGGTCGCCGTCGGCCAGGACCCGGTCGTAGGGGCGGCCGTGCAGGACACCGTCGTTGACCGAGGTGCAGATGACGTGGCCGAAGGGGGAGGCCCCGAAGGCCGGGTGGTAATCGAGATAGCAGCTCGTCGCGCCGGCCTCGCGGATCAGCCGATGCGCTTCGGCGTCGATGTCCAGCAGATTCCAGCCGACATCGACCACGGAGCGCAGGTGGGAGAGCACCGAGGCGACGAACTCGCCGGCCGGCCGGGCCTGGTCGAGGGTGGGCAGCTCCTGCGTCGCGTCGCGACGGCGTCGTCCGAGGATCATGAGGTCTCCGAGGTGTCGGGGCGGGCGGCAGGGGGATCGGCTGGGTCAGCGGAGGACGTGCGCTCCTCGGACCATTGCCAGGTGACCAGGCGGGCTCCCACCCAGGCGATGGCGGCGGCGAACAGCGAGGCGCCGATCAGGTGGAGGAAGACGATCAGCTCCGGGAGCCCGGTGTAGTACTGGACGTACCCGATGACGCCTTGGAGCAGCGTCAGCACGACGAGGCCCCACCCGGCGGTGATCGCCTCCCGGCGGGCCCGGCTGCGGTGCAGCACCACGAGCAGCGCGGCCAGCAGCGCACAGAAGACGTAGACGGCTCCGGCGTGGAAGCGGGTGACCACACGCGGGTCAGCGGCGATACGGGTCACTTCGCCCGCGTCACCGGAATGCGGGCCGGTGCCGGTCACGATGGTGCCGAGCACGAGCACGGTGAAGCCGACAGCGGCCAGCGGGATGTAGAGCCGCAGCGCACGGACAGGCACGGCGAGGCGGACGGGCCCGTCCCCGTCGTAGAGCCGCACCAGCAGCACCATGGAGACTGCGCCGAGCAGCGGTGAGATGAGGAAGTGGGGGCTGACGAGTCCGGGGTGAAGGTCGAGCCAGACGACGAATGCCCCGATGAGGGCCTGCAGCAGGGTGCCGATCAGCGGCACCCAGGCCAAGCGGCGGAACCCGGGACCCTTGTGGCTCAGCCACCGCCACGTCACCAGCAGCACCGCGATCGCGAAGATGCTCAGCACGCCGGTCAGGGTGCGATTTCCGAACTCCACGAACGGGTGGATACCGGAGGCCATCGTGAACTCCGGTGTGAACTGGCCGGGCTCGCAGTTCGGCCACGTCGAGCAGCCCAGCCCGCTGCCGGTCAACCGCACCGCGCCGCCGGAGAGGATGATGCCCATCTGGCAGATGAGGTTTCCCCACAGCGCGATCGCGGCGAGGCGTGCCCGGCGCCGCGGTCCCCAGGACCGCAGGCGAGGATCGGGCAGCGTGGTGATGCGGCCGTGGCGCTCGGGGACGCGTGCGGTCGCGGGCGAGGCGACGGGACCGGGGGACATGCGGTCGATTCTAGGGATGGCGACGGGAAGTTCCCTGATCGAGCGTCGCTGATGCGACCGATCCCGCACTGCATCGGGATGGCGACCGCTCCGAGCCCCGGGCACTCAGCGGGTCGATCACCGCGGCAGGGGATCCTTCAGCTGTCGGTCCAGCGGAACCATCGGATCACGGCGAGCGCACCGAGCACCGCCCATGCCATCAGCACCAGCAGCGAGCCCGGGGAGAACGGGCCTCCGGCCAGGCACGCCCGCATCAGCTCCCCGAGAGCACCCGAGGGCAGCAGATCCACCAGGCCGCGCAGCAGATGCGGATAGGTCGCCGGCGGCAGGGCGACGCCGCCGGCGGCCACCAGGACGACGAACACCAGGTTGGAGACCGCGAGCACCGCTTCGGTGCGCAGGAGGCCGGCGATCAGCAGGCCGAGCGAGCCGAAGGCGACGGTGCCGAGCAGCCATACCGGGACCACCGCCAGCATTTCCAGCGCTGCGGGTCTCCAGCCGAGGATCAGAGCGAGCCCGCCGAGCACGAGGACCTGGATCACCTGGACGAGAAGCGTGGCGAGGATCTTGCCGGCGAGGTACCCGTCGCGTCCCAGCGGTGTGGTCGCCACCCAGCGCAGCACGCCGTTGCGGCGGTCGAACCCGGTCTGGATCGCCTGGGAGGTGAAGGATGTCGAGATCAGCGCGGTGGCCAGGGTCGCGGAGAGCGCCGTGTCGATCGGGTCCGCGCCGTCGAGGCGGCCGATGGGCAGCAGGCGCAGGCCGATGAGCACCATGGCGGGCAGGGCGATCGCCACCATCAGCTGCTCGCCGTTCGAGAGGAGCGTCCGTGCCTCGAGCGCGGCATGGGCGATCACCCTGCGCAGCATCGACGCAGGCCGCGGCGCGGGCCGCGGGGCAGGCGCCGAGGTCGGCTCCGGGCTCCCGCCGGCTCGGCGGGTCTGGGCAGGCCGTGGTGCGGGCGATGGTGACGACAGGGGTGCGTCGTCGGCGGCGGGGCTCATCTCAGCTCCTCAGCGGGCGCGGCGGCGCTGCTGCCGGGGGCGAGCGGCGCCCCAGCTCGCGACGCGGGCTCCTGCCGATCCGCACGGTCCTGCTGCATGAGGTCCAGCAGCACGGCCTCGAGATCCGCGGCGCCGGCACCGGTGATCTCCAGCCGTGCGCCGTGACGAGCGGCGGCGGCCTGCAGATCCGCCTCGAGAGCGGGCACGGAGGCCGGGTCGACGCCGTGCGCGGTCGCGCGTACGGCGACGGCGCCGTGCTGGGCGTCGTGCGCGGTGATGATGTCCTGGACGGAGCCCGTGGCCAGGGTCCTCCCGCCTGCGATGACGCAGACGGCGTCGGCCAGGCCGACCACGTCGTCCATCATGTGGGTGGTCAGCACGACGGCCGTGCCGGTGTCGGCGAGGGAACGGATCAGGTGGCGCACCCGCTGCCGAATCGAGGGGTCCATGCCGGCCGTGGGCTCGTCCAGGAAGATCAGCTCGGGACGGCCGATGATCGCGAGGGCCAGCGCGAGGCGCTGCCGCTGTCCACCGGACAGCCTCCGCACGAGGGTGGTGGCGAACCCGTCGATCCCGAGGTGCTCGGCGACCTCGTCCACCGGCAGCGGGGCGGCGTGCAGGCTCGCCCCGTAGCGCAGCAGAGACATGGCTCGGGCCCCCGAGGTCAGCCCGCCGTCCTGGATCATGACGCCGACGCGGGCACGGTGGCCGGGGCCGGCGCGCCAGGGGTCGCGGCCCAGCACCGACACGGTTCCGCCGGCGGGGCGCAGCAGCCCGGTGGCACAGGAGACCACGGTGGTCTTGCCCGCGCCGTTGGGACCCAGGAGCGCTGTCACCTCACCGCGGCGCGCGGTCAGCGAGAGCCCGTCCAGGGCGCGGACGGGGCCGTAGAAGTGCGTGAGGCTCTCGGCGTGCAGGGCCGGCGGCGCCGGGGACGGCGCGGGGGAGTGGTCTGTCATGTCGGCACCCATGGTAGGCGCGGCGGAGGTGCGACCGCCCCGCCGTGGCCGCCCCGCCGCGGCCGCCCCGCCGCGGCCGACCGGCCCGCCGCGCCCGGCCGCAGGCCCCGAGCGAACCTGCCCTGCTGTCCGTGGGCGCTCAGCGCCCGGTCACGTGCAGCGGGGTGTGCTCGGGGTCGACGACCTCGGCCGCCAACGGCGGCTCGGGGGCGGTGCCACCATCGCCCCACGTGTTGGTGGGGAAGCGGTCACGGTCGTGAGCATCCATGAGGTGGCTCATATCCGGACCGACGGGCACCACCTGGGTCGGGTTGATGTCGGTCTGGACGTAGTAGTAGTGCGTCTTGATCTGTTCGAGGTCGATCGTGTCGCCGAAGCCGGGCGTCTGGAACAGGTCCTTGGTGTAGTTCCACAGGTTCGGCATGGTCGCCAGCGGCTGACGGTTCGCCTTGAAGTGGCTGTAGTAGACCGGATCGAAGCGGATCAGGGTGGGGAACAGGCGCACGTCGGCCTCCGTGATCGCGGGCCCCATCAGGTACCGGCTGTGCGAGAGACGGTCCTCCAGTTCGTCGAGCGCCGCCCACAGCTTGCGGTACTCGCTCTCGTAGACGTCCTGGGAGCCGGCGAAACCGGTCTTGTACACACCGTTGTTGACCCGGTGCAGCATCCACGTGTTCAGGGCGTCGATCTCCTCGCGCTGGGCCTCGGGGTAGAGATCCGGGGCGCCGTCGCGGTGGTGGGCGCTCCACTGGGTGGCGAAGTCCAGCGTGATCTGCTGGAAGTCGTTGGTCACGACGGCCTTGGAAGGGATGTCGACCATGGCGGGCACCGTGATGCCGCGCGGGTAGTCGGGGAAGCGCGCGAAATAGGCCTGCTGGAGACGCTCGTAGCCCAGGACCGGGTCCTTCCCGCCCTCATCGAGGTCGAAGGTCCACGAGCGCTTGTCGTGGGTGGGACCGGGCATGCCCACGGAGAGGACGTCCTCGAGGCCGTGCAGGCGGCGCGAGATCAGGGTGCGATTGGCCCACGGGCAGGCGCGGGCGGCGACGAGGTGGTAGCGGCCGGGCTCGACGGGCCATCCGTCCCGGGCGTCCTCCGTGATGCGGTCGGCGATGTAGTTCATGTCGCGGTCGAAGGGCTTGCCCTGGTGGACGTAGGAGCCCTCGGTCGAATGCTCCTGGCCGGAGTCCGCGGTGCTGGTGGCGTCCTCGATGCTCATGGCTTCTCTTCCTCGGTCTCTCGTGGGGAGGCGATCGCGGGGATGCCGCGCCGCCTCCCAGGGTAGTTGAAAATGAGCGGAGATGGAAGCGGTGCCATGCCGCACACCGGTCGAGCGGTTTTAGGAAAGCCACGTGTTGTAAAATATTGGGGTGCCGTCAGGTGAGCAGGCCAGAGCAGGGAGAAGGTGAGGCGCCGATGACAGCGGAACAGCCGGATCCCGGCAGCACTCTCACCACGCGAGATCGCCTGGTCGACGCCATCTCGGCGCACGGCCCGATCACTGCCCGCCAGCTGGCGGAGCGGTTCGGTCTCACCAGTGCTGCGGTGCGTCGCCATCTCGCGGCGCTGGAGGCCGACGGGACCATCGCCGAGCATGACGTGCCCATCGGCCATCGCGGCCGTGGACGCCCCAGCAAGGCCTTCGTGCTCTCGAAGTCCGCCCACGAGTCCCTGCCCGGCGGGTACGACGACCTCGCGGTGATGGCCTTCGAGGAGCTCGCGCGCCTCGGCGGGGACGAGGCGGTGTCCCGGCTCGCCGGGCGCCGTATCGCGGATTGGGAGGCGGCGCTGTCGCAGCGGGTCGCCGAGTGCGAGGCCGCCGGGGAGACCGTCACCCTGGCTCGGCGGGTGGAACTGCTGGCCGAGATGCTCACCGCCCGCGGGTACGCCACCACGGTGCGTCCGCTGCACGTCCCGATGCCTGCCACGAACACACGACCGGGCGGCAGCCCGCGTACGCTCGTGACAGCGCAGCTGTGCCATGGGCACTGCCCCGTCCTCGACGTCGCCGCAGATCATCCCGAGCTGTGCGAGGCCGAGACCGAAGTCATCTCCCGCATCATCGGAGCACCCGTCCAGCGCCTGGCCACCCTGGCGCAGGGCGCGCACGCTTGCACGACACACATTCCGCTCACCGAGGGAAGGACACCATGACGAGCGCACCAGAGAAGCTGACACAGGACGAGATCATCGAGTCCGTCGGCCAGTACGCCTTTGGCTGGCACGACGAGGACACGGCCGGTGCCAGCGCGCGCCGCGGCCTGAGCGAAGAGGTCGTCCGTGACATCTCCGCCAAGAAGGACGAGCCCGAATGGATGCTCGAGCGCCGCCTGAAGGCGCTCAAGCTGTTCGACAAGAAGCCCATGCCCACGTGGGGCCCGGATCTGTCGGGCATCGCCTTCGAGGACATCAAGTACTTCGTGCGGTCCACGGAGGCCCAGGTCACCGACTGGGACGACCTGCCCGCAGACATCAAGGAGACCTACGACCGGCTCGGCATCCCCGAGGCCGAGAAGCAGCGCCTGGTCGCCGGTGTCGCCGCGCAGTACGAGTCCGAGGTCGTCTACCACCAGATCCGCGAGGACCTGGAGGAGCAGGGCGTCATCTTCATGGACACCGACACCGGGCTGCGCGAGCACCCGGAGCTGTTCCAGGAGTACTTCGGCTCCGTCATCCCCGCCGGTGACAACAAGTTCTCCGCGCTGAACACCGCGGTGTGGTCGGGCGGCTCCTTCGTCTACGTCCCCAAGGGCGTGCACGTGGAGATCCCGCTGCAGGCCTACTTCCGGATCAACACCGAGAACATGGGCCAGTTCGAGCGCACGCTGATCATCGCCGACGAGGGCTCCTACGTGCACTACGTCGAGGGCTGCACCGCGCCGATCTACAAGTCGGACTCTCTGCACTCGGCCGTCGTGGAGATCGTCGTCAAGAAGGACGCCCGCGTCCGCTACACGACGATCCAGAACTGGTCGAACAACGTGTACAACCTGGTCACCAAGCGCACCACGGTCGAGCAGGGCGGCACCATGGAGTGGGTCGACGGCAACATCGGCTCCAAGGTCACCATGAAGTACCCGGCGGTCTGGCTGATGGGCGAGCACGCCCGCGGCGAGACGCTGTCGATCGCCTTCGCCGGCGAGAACCAGCAGCAGGACACCGGCTCCAAGATGGTCCACATGGCCCCGCACACCTCCAGCTCGATCGTCTCCAAGTCGGTCTCGCGCGGAGGTGGCCGCACGTCCTACCGCGGCCTGGTCCAGGTGATGCCCGGCGCCGAGCACGCGGCCTCCACCGTGCTGTGCGACGCGCTGCTGGTGGACCAGATCTCCCGCACCGACACCTACCCCTACGTGGACGTCCGCGTCGACGACGTCCAGATGGGCCACGAGGCGACCGTCTCCAAGGTCTCCGAGGAGCAGCTGTTCTACCTTATGAGCCGAGGCCTGGAGGAGACCGAGGCGATGGCGATGATCGTGCGCGGGTTCATCGAACCCATCGCGCGCGAGCTCCCCATGGAGTACGCCCTCGAACTGAACCGCCTGATCGAGCTGCAGATGGAAGGAGCAGTCGGTTGATGACTGCCTCAGATACGTACGACCTCACCGGTGCCGAGAGCGCTGGGGATCCCGCGGCCAACGAGAACGTCGGGAACGCCGCCGGTGCGGCTCCCGTCGCTGCTCAGTCGGCCCTGGACGGGGCGCGGCCGGCGGCCGCCCCCGAGCTGGAGGAGGAGGGCCTGGCCCTTCCCGGCGAGAAGAATCCCGAGCGTGCCGCGCTGAACCGCGGCGCGCGCAAGCGCTCCTTCGAGCTCGGCGACCACGCCGTGCCCACCAGCAAGGTCGAGGAGTGGCGCTTCACCCCGCTGCGCCGCTTCGCCCCGCTGTTCGAGGACGTCCCCACCGACGACCGTGAGGGCGATCCCGCCCTGGACTACAGCATCGACGTGCCCGAGGGCGCCCCGGAGACCTCGGTGCTCGCCCCCGGCCAGGCGCCCCGCGGCACCGCACTGGTGCCCGAGGACCTCACCGCCGCCATCGCCTCGGCCCGCACCGAGCAGGCCCTGCACCTGGTGGCGCCGAAGAACACCGAGCTCTCCGAGCCGTTCCGGGTCGGGATCAACGGTCAGGGCGCGGACCGTCGCGGCAACGCACACATCGTGCTGGAGACCCAGGAGTCCTCCTCGGCGACCTTCGTGCTGAACCACACCGGCTCGGCCCAGTACGCGCAGAACGTGGAGATGGTCGTCGGCGACAACTCGCAGATGACGGTCATCGCGCTGCAGGACTGGGACGACGACGCGCTGCACGTGGCGACCCACCACGCTCGTGTGGGGCGTGACGCGAAGATCAAGCACATCGTGGTCTCCCTCGGCGGCAGCGCCGTGCGGGTCAACGCCATCGGCGAGTTCGCCGCCCCGGGCGGCGAGATCGAGAACCTGGGCCTGTACTTCTCCGACTCCGGCCAGTTCCTCGAGCACCGGCTCTTCGTCGATCACGCGGCGCCGAACTGCACCTCGAACGTGGCCTACAAGGGTGCGCTGCAGGGCAGCAAGGCACGGTCCGTCTGGGTCGGCGACGTGCTGATCCGCAAGGAGGCCGAGGGCACCAACACCTACGAGCTGAACCGCAACCTGGTTCTGACCGAGGGTGCCCGCGCCGACTCGGTGCCGAACCTGGAGATCGAGACCGGGGAGATCGAGGGTGCCGGCCACGCGGCTGCCACCGGTCGCTTCGACGACGAGCAGCTGTTCTACCTGCGCGCGCGGGGGATCCCGGAGAAGGAGGCGCGGCGTCTGGTCGTGCGCGGCTTCTTCGCCGAGCTCATCCAGCGCATCGACGTGCCCGAGATCCGTGAGCACCTCTTCGAGTCCATCGAGTCCGAGCTCGCACGGAGCATGAACTGATGAGCGACGCCTTCGTCCCCGTCGCCACCCTGGACCGTCTCGCCCCCGGCGAGGCGATCGACGTCGTCGCCGACGACATCGAGATCGCCCTGGTGCGCGACGAGGACGGCGGCGTCCACGCCCTCGAGGACATCTGCTCGCACGACGAGATCGCGTTGTCGGACGGCGACGTCGAGGGCTGCACCATCGAATGCTGGAAGCACGGCAGCCAGTTCGACCTGGTCACGGGCCGGCCCCTGCAGCTGCCCGCCGTCCTGCCCGTGCGAGTCTTCCCCGTCCGGGTGGACGAGTCCAGCGGCGAGATCCTCGTCGACCCGACCGGAGCCTCCACCCTCTGATCATCATCGGGCGCCGCCGGCCGGAGCCCGCCCCACCTCACGAATCCACCAGCACCCCTGGCCAAGGAGAACCACCTATGTCGATTCTGGAGATCAAGAACCTCCACGCCACCGTCGAGACCCCCGAGGGCACCAAGGAGATCCTCAAGGGCGTCGACCTGACCATCAAGTCGGGCGAGACCCACGCCATCATGGGGCCCAACGGCTCCGGCAAGTCGACCCTCGCCTACGCGGTCGCCGGCCACCCCAAGTACGAGATCACCGAGGGCGAGCTGACGCTCGACGGTGAGGACGTGCTGGAGATGAGCGTCGACGAGCGCGCCCGCGCCGGCCTCTTCCTGGCCATGCAGTACCCGGTCGAGGTCCCCGGCGTGACCGTGTCGAACTTCCTGCGCACCGCCAAGACCGCGATCGACGGCGAGGCCCCCTCGCTGCGCACCTGGGTCAAGGACGTCAAGGGCTCCATGGATGATCTGCGCATGGACCCCGTCTTCGCCGAGCGCAACGTCAACGAGGGCTTCTCCGGTGGCGAGAAGAAGCGCCACGAGATCCTGCAGATGCAGCTGCTCAAGCCCGGCATCGCGATCCTCGACGAGACCGATTCCGGCCTCGACGTCGACGCGCTGCGCATCGTCTCCGAGGGCGTCAACCGGGCCAAGGAGAACACCGACGTCGGCATCATGCTGATCACGCACTACACCCGTATCCTGCAGTACGTGAAGCCGGACTTCGTCCACGTCTTCGTCGGCGGCAAGATCGCGGAGCAGGGCGGCCCGGAGCTCGCCGAGCGCCTCGAGAACGAGGGCTACGACCGCTTCCTCGTCGGCGCCAACTGACGCCACCATCCGGTCCGGCCCGGGATCCCTCCCGCGGCCGGCCCGGCACCACCCCACCAGCGGGCCGTGACCGCGGCCCGCGCCTGACCGGGAGGATGCCATGACCGACCAGAAGACCCCGTCGGCCACCGTCACCGCCGATGACGTCACCGAGGCGATGAAGGACGTGATCGACCCCGAGCTCGGGATCAACGTCGTCGATCTCGGCCTCGTCTACGGCGTCACCGTCGAGGACGGCCACGCCGTCATCGATATGACCCTGACCTCCGCCGCGTGCCCACTGACGGACATGCTCGAGGAGCAGACGTTCGCCGTGCTCGACCCCATCACGGAGACGCACCGCATCAACTGGGTGTGGATGCCGCCGTGGGGCATGGAGAAGATCACCGAGGACGGCCGCGAGCAGCTGCGCGCGATCGGCTTCAACCTCTGACCTGACGCACGGGACCCCCTGATCTGCCCAACGGCAGATCAGGGGGTTCTTCCTATGCACGACGGGCCACAGTGAGCCCGGAGAGACCCGGATCGATCACCGGCTGTCGCCGGACGAGCGTCAGCCGATGAGATCGCCGGCCGGCGTGACCTCGAGGCCGTGCGCCTCGCCGGTGCCGGCATGCGTGAGAGCTCCCTCGTGGGTATGCAGACCCAGGGCCAGAGCGCCGTCGGCCCGCATCGCCTCGCGCCAGCCGCTGCCGGCGACCTTCAGGACGTAGGGGAGGGTCGCATTGGTCAGCGCCGCCGTCGCCGTGACCGGGACCGAGCCGGGCATGTTCGCCACGCAGTAGAAGACCGTGTCGTGGACGGTGAAGGTCGGATCATCGTGCGTGGTGGGACGGGAGTTCTCGAAGCACCCGCCCTGATCGATCGCGACGTCGACGAGCACCGAGCCCGGTTTCATGGTCGCGACCATCTCGTCGGTCACGAGCTTCGGGGCTCGCTTGCCCGGGATCAGCACCGACCCGATCACCACGTCGGCCTCGCGGAGCTTCGCGGCCAGGTCCAGCGTGGTGGAGTACCGGGTGAGGATGCCGCCGTGATGGACGGTGGCGATCTGGCCCAGCCGGGAGACGTTCAGATCCATCACGGTGACGTCCGCGTGCAGCCCGTGCGCCATCATCGCCGCCTGCTCACCGACCACGCCGCCGCCGATGATCACCACGTCGGCCTCATCGGTGCCCGGCACGCCGCCCATCAGCATGCCGGAGCCGCCCAGCGGCGTCATCAGGTGATACGCCGCGACCTGAGAGGCGAGGCGGCCGGCGATCATGCTCATCGGTGCCAGCAGCGGCAGGGACCGGTCCGGCAGCTGCACGGTCTCGTACCCGATCGCCGTGGTCCCGGAGGTCAGCAGGGCCTCGGTGAGATCCTGGTCCGCGGCGAGGTGGAGGTAGGTCATCAGCACCTGGCCTCGTCGCAGTCGCCCGTACTCCTCCGGCAGCGGCTCCTTGACCTTCACGATCATCTCGGCCTGCTCCCAGACCTCGTCGGCCGTGCCGAGCACGCGGGCGCCCGCGGCCCGGTAGTCCTCATCGGTGATGCGGGCCCCCAGGCCCGCCGCGGTCTCGACGACCACCTCGTGGCCGCGCACGGCGAGCTCATGGACCCCGGCGGCGGTCAGGCCCACCCGGTTCTCGTTGTTCTTGATCTCCCGCGGCACCCCGATGCGCATGACGAGCCTCCCTGCGTGGTTCCGAGGCCGCTTCCCGCGGCCGTTCGCGCCCAGGATGGCACCCATGCTCGGGCGATGGGGCCGGGATGGCGGAGCGAGACGGTCTCGTGACGGACGGGGCCGCCGCGGGCCCGGGACTGTGGTTCGCGGCACCGTGGGGCGATATTCAGCGACTACCAGCGCACCCCGCACCTAGACTCGATCCGGCCCCGCACCGGTCGCGACCGATCCGGCGGGCCAGACGAGCAGCCCCGGGCGCGCGCCCGACCCCGCGAAACAGGAGCATCATCCCGTGATCACCGTGCACGACCTCGCCATCCGCGTCGGTGCCCGTGTGCTCATGAGCGGGGTCTCGTTCCAGATCACGCCCGGGGACCGGGTGGGCCTCGTCGGCCGCAACGGGGCCGGCAAGACCACGCTGACCAAGGTGCTCTCCGGCACGCTCGCCCCCAGTGAGGGCTCCGTCGACGTCTCCGGCGAGCTCGGCTACCTCCCGCAGGACACGCACACCGGCGACGAGCACGAGTCGGTCATCTCCCGGATCCTCTCCGCCCGCGGCCTCGACGAGGTCTTCTCGAAGCTGCGCCGCGCCGAGGAGGAGATGGGGGACATGAGCCTCAGCGAGGCCAAGCGCGAGAAGGCCATGGACCGGTATCCGCGGCTGATGAGCGAGCTCGAGTCCCGCGGCGGATACGCGGCCGAGGCCGAGGCCAAGCGCATGTCGGCGAACCTGGGTCTGCCCAACCGCCTGCTGGAGCAGGAGCTGGGCACCCTCTCCGGCGGCCAGCGCCGCCGCGTCGAGCTCGCCCGCATCCTGTTCTCCCAGGCGCAGACGATGATCCTCGACGAGCCCACCAACCACCTCGACGCGGACTCGATCGCGTGGCTACGCGAGTACCTCATGGGCTACTCCGGCGCGCTGATCGTGATCAGCCACGACGTGGATCTGGTCGAGGAGGTCGTCAACAAGGTCTTCTACCTCGACGCCAACCGCGCCGTCATCGACATCTACAACATGGGCTGGAAGCTGTACCAGCGTCAGCGCGAGGACGACGAGAAGCGCCGCAAGCGCGAACGGCAGAACGCCCAGAAGAAGGCCACGCAGCTCACGGCACAGGCCGACAAGATGCGCGCGAAGGCCACCAAGGCCGTGGCGGCCCAGAACATGCTCAAGCGCGCCGAGCGCATGCTCGACGGCGTCGAGGAGGAGCGGCAGACCGATCGCGTCGCCTCCCTGCGCTTCCCCAAGCCCGCCCCGTGCGGCAAGACCCCGCTGATGGCCCGCGACCTCTCGAAGTCCTACGGCAGCCTCGAGATCTTCGCCGGCGTGGACCTCGCCATCGACCGCGGCTCCCGTGTGGTGATCCTGGGCCTGAACGGTGCCGGCAAGACCACGCTGATGCGGATCCTGGCGGGCGTCGACGAGCCGGACACCGGCGAGATCCTCCCCGGCCACGGGCTGCGCGTGGGCTACTACGCGCAGGAGCACGAGACGCTCGACCTGGACCGCACGGTGCTCGAGAACATGATGACCGCGGCCTACGAGCTCCCCGAGGTCGAGGCGCGCAAGATCCTGGGGTCGTTCCTGTTCACGGGGGACGACGTGCACAAGCCCACGCACGTGCTCTCCGGCGGCGAGAAGACCCGTCTGGCGCTGGCCACTCTGGTGGTCTCCAGCGCGAACGTGCTGCTGCTGGATGAGCCGACGAACAACCTCGATCCCGCCAGCCGTGCGGAGATCCTGGGCGCACTCGCGGCGTTCGAAGGGTCCGTCGTGCTGATCTCCCACGATCCCGGCGCTGTCTCCGCGCTGTCGCCCGAGCGGGTGCTGATGATGCCCGACGCCGTCGAGGACCTCTGGAACGCCTCGTACCAGGAGCTCGTCGAGCTGGCCTGATCTGCTCGGCCGGACAGATCAGGACCGGGCCGGCACCCGTAGCCAGCGCACCCCGTGCGCCCCGTGGCAAAGTGGCCCGTGCGCCAGGTGGCAAGAACGTGTAGCTGAGCGGCACTGGACCCCTCCAGGAAAGGGGCGCGGGCCGCTGACCCCTGCCGTCAGGCTGGCTGTGAGTCATGGAGGCGTAGCCGCGGTGTGGCCGCGTCAGGAGAGGAGAAGCCCGTGTCGATCAGCCCCGGCTATACCGAGGACGAGATCCGTGAGATGGTTTACCACTACGAGTG